>JAJZFR010000223.1 GCA_021805265.1 Acidobacteriota bacterium
GGGGGTTCTCCCGATTGGAATAGTGGCGCTGCTGTCTGGAGGTTGGATGGTTTGCCGATGGGGATGGTTGGATTTCGGGTTAGAATCGCAGGCAGTTGCAAGTGAATGACTCAGGAGGGGAAGATGCGCTGGCGCGAGTTCTGGAGGGAGTATCAGGGGCTGGTGTTTCCGCTGAATGCCATTGTGATTGACTTGAACTGCCTGCGCTTCCTGGCACGGCTGGGAGATTGGAGGATGCTCCAGATTGTCTCTGCGAAGGATGCGGCGGTGGTATGTCTGGCACTGGTTCTCATCCCGCTGCGCTGGAGACATATCTGGGCTGCTCCGGAGCCGTACGCTGTGGGCGAAGATCTGGGTGCGGAGGGACTGGCGCTGGGAGGATATGCTTTGCCGCGACAGTGCTCGAACAGCGAAATAGGTTTGTGGAATCGCCTGCCGAGAAGCGTGGTCCTTGTGACGATCCTGAGCATGATTCTGGATAGTTCGCTGATGTTGATGTTGCAGAAGTCGTGAGCGAGGTCGGCCTCAATTCACGATCAGCGTCACGTCGAAGGTGTGGGAGATGCCCATCGTCGTTGCAGTCACCTGCACGCTGTACGTGCCCTGCGCAGCGTTGCCGGCGCTTCTGAGTTGGCTTGACGAGCCGCTGGCTCCGGCGCAGCCCGCCAGGCTCAGCGTCACTCCCGCGAAGCAGACCACCAGCAGCGCGGCCAGCATGCGCAGGCGTCTGCGACCGGGCCACCAGGGCAGCAGCAGCGCAACCAGCGCCAACCCGCCACGGAACAGACTTGCACTGCCTGGCAGACTCGAACTGCCCGGCAGGAGTGAACTGCCAGACGGGCCTGCGGCGGCCTGCTGGTTGCCGTCGGCCCGTGCGCCAGTTCGCGCGCCGGGCGTTCCGGCCACCGGTGCGGCCGTCGAGATGGCCAGCGCAAACTGCGCCTGCGTTCCAACGGGCAGCGCCGTCGGTGCCGAGGGGTTGAAGAGGCAAAGCGTGCCCGCCGGCGCATTGGGGCAGGTCAGCGTAAAGCTGCCAGAGGTTGCGCCCAGCGCCTGGAGCGTCAGGGTAAAGTTGGCCGTCTGCCCTTGCACCACGCTGGCCGTCGTCGTCTGGCCAGTGAGCGTGAAGTCGAATCCGGTGCCGGTCAGCGTCAGGTTCAGCGGGCCGCCGCCGTTGGAGCTGGTCAACATCAGCGAGCCGTTCAGCACGCCAGAGGCTGTGGGCGTAAAGCCCACCTGCACGGCACAGGTGGCTCCGGCGGCCAGCGTGATCGGTGCCGTCGGGCTGCCGCAGTCGCCGGATGCGAGGAAGTATCCAAGCGCCTGGGCCGACTGCGGCAACGTCGGATAGACGCCGGTCAACGCGCCGGAGGTTCCGGCGTTCGAGACGGTCACGGTCTGCGTCTGTGCCGCCAGTCCAACCGATGTGACCGGAAAGCTGACCACAAGCTGCGGAGAAGCGGCCAGCGTCGGCGGCACATTCACCGTGCCGCTGAGGGCAACCGTGGTCGGCGCTGTGCCCAGTGCGGATTCAGCCGGTGCGCTGATGGCCAGCGCACCGGTCAGCGTCTGCCCGCTGCTGCCGACAGTGGGTGCAAAGGCGACCGCGACCGTGCAGCCTGCTCCCGAAGCCAGCGCGGCGGTGCAGGTAGTGGTGGCGATGCGAAACGCGCCGCTGGTGCTCAACGACAGATCGCTGATCGCCGATTGGCCCGTATTGGTGACCGTCGCCGTCTGCGCTGCGCTCGTCTGTTGCAGCAGCGTGGCCGGGAAGGTGAGTGTGGCGGGCGTCACGGCAAGCTGCGCCGGCGCCAGGCCGGTTCCCGTCAGCAGCGCCACTCCCTGGGCCACGCCCGCGGTCGTCGTCGAGGCGGTCAACTCCCCCTGCCGTCCACCCACGACCGCGGGCTTGAAGACAAGCTGGACCGTGCACGAGCCTTGTGCGATGAGCTGGCTGGGGCAACTGGTGCTGGCCAGCGCAAAGTCACCGCTAGCCGCCAGCGTCAGTCCGTTCACCGGGCTGGCTCCGGGATTGGCAACCACGATGGTCTGGCTGGCGCTGGTCGCTCCCACCGTCGTCGAGGGAAAGTTCAGCGGATTCGGCGTCAGCTTGATTGAGCCGCCGGGCAATCCGCTGCCGGTGAGCATGATCGCTAGCGTGCCGACGCCCAAAGTAGAGCTTGCGACCGTCAGCGTGCCCGTCAGCGAGCCGGTCGAGATCGGCGAGAAGTAGACCTGAGCGGTGCAACTGGCTCCGGCCGCAAGCTGCAAAGCGCAGGTGCCGGTCTGCACGCTGAAGGGCGGCGCTGCCGAGAGCGTGAGTCCGGTCACCGGCGCGGTGCCGGAGTTGCTGAGCACCAGGGGCAGTGGATTCGAAGTGGATCCCACACCCACGGACGGGAAAGCCAGTGCGCCGGTGTTGGCGGCCAGCGAAGCGGCGGCCAGCGCCGTGCCGCTCAGCGCCACGGTAACTGGAATCCCGTTCTGCGTTGCGGTCAGGGTCAGCGTTCCCTGGCGGCTGCCGGGCTGCGTCGGCGTAAACAGCGCATACAGCGTGCAGTTATCCCCGGCGGCGATCTGGCTGCCGCAGGTGCTGGTACTCAGAGAAAAATCTCCCGTCGCGGTCACAGGCTGAAGATTCAGCGCCGTCGGGCCAGTGTTGAAGACGGTCACCGGCTGCGCCAGCGACGACTGCCCAATCGTCTGCGTCCCAAAGGCGAGGAAGCTCGGACTGACCTCCAGCGCGCCCGGTGCCAGTCCATTGCCGGTGAGCGTGGCCTGGATCGGCGCAACGCCGATGCTCGTCGAGGTGACGGAGAGCGATCCGGTCGAGTTGCCTGCGGTCGTGGGAGCATAAGCGACGGTGACCGTGCACAGCGAGAGCGGGGCCAGCGACGATCCGCAGCCGTTGCCCGCCAGCGTGAACGGACCCGTTGCCGCAACGTTCAGCCCGTTCAGCGGCGCGGCTCCCGAATTGGTCACGGTCATCTGCTGCGCGCCTGAGGTGCTGCCCACCAGCACGCTGCCAAAGCCCAGCGTCGGCGCGCTCAGCGTAAGCTCGCCCACCGCCAGCCCGGAGCCGCTCAGCGGAATCGTCACCGGCGTAAAGCCCGGCGTGATGCTGGTCACGGTCAGGGATCCCGCTTGCCCGCCAACCGCCGTCGGCGTGTAGACAATCGCCGCATTGCAGCTCCCTGCTCCCAGCAGCGTGGTGCCGCAGGTCGTGCTCCCGGGAATAAGCTGAAACGGACCATTCACTGCCAGCGCAAACTGGTTCAGCGGCTGTTTGGTCAGCTCGCTCAGCACCACAATCGTCGGTGAAGACGGCGTGCCGACGAAGGTAGCCGGAAACGTCACGCTGCTCGGCGCGGTCGTAAAGTCGATCAGCGAAGTGCCCGTTCCCAGCAGCCCGATGGAGGCCGAAGCGGGAATCGCATTGGAGCTGGTGAAGGTCAGCGTCGCCGACTCCAGTCCCACAATGCTGGCATTGAAGGTTCCCTGATAGGTGCAGCTCTGCCCCGGCAGCACACGATTTCCGTTGAGCTGACAGGAGGACTGAACAAAGACGAAATCCGCAGCATTGGGGCCGCTCAACGCAAAGGTCGGCGGATTCAGCGGCTCTTGGCCGGAGTTCGTGATCGTCACGTTATACGGGCCGCTGCTGAAGGTCACCTTGAGCAGGCCAAAGTTCAGCGTCGCCGGACTGGGCAGCATCGACGGCGGAGCCAGGCCGATGCCCGTCAAAGCGATCGAGGCTGGTGTCACACCCGGTGCCGTCGAGGCGATCGTCAGTGTGGCGTTCTGCACGCCCGTGGATTTGGGATTGAAGATCAGATTGAATGAGCAGCCCGCGCCCGCGGCCACCGTTGGCGTGCAGGGAAAAGTGGTCACCTGATAACTGGCCGCGCCCGCGCCGGAGAGCGTCGGAGTGGCGTTCAGCAGCGGCGAACCGCCGGTGTTCGTGAGAATCACGCGGAAGGGGCTGTCGCTGGTGTTCACCTGAATGCTCCCAAAGTTGAGCGAGGCGCTGGAAAGCACAATCACCGGCGGAGCCAGGCCCGTGCCGACCAGAGCGATGCTCTGCGAGCGCAGCGCGTCGCTCACCGTCACGGAGCCGTGCGCCGTGCCCAGCGCTGTCGGCGAAAAGATCACGCTCAGCACGCACGACGATCCCGCCGCCAGCGAACTGCCACAGGTGCTGCTGGCGGCAAACGGTCCACTCACCGAGGTGCCGATTGAGGTCAGCGGCGCGCCGCCCGAGTTGGTGAGGGTGACTGTCAGCGGTGCCGAACTCTGCTGCATCACCGTTCCTGGAAACGTCAGGCTCGTCGCCGAAAGCGTGTCCGACGGCGGAGCGATGCCGGTGCCCGTCAGTGGAGCGGTCTGGGTTCCCGCGCTGTCCACCAGCGTCAGCGTTCCGCTTGCCGCCCCGGTCGCCGTCGGCGAAAAGTTGATCGAGATCGAACACGCCGTGCTTGCCGCCAGCGAGCTGCCACAGCCGTTCGAGACGATCTGAAACGGTCCGGTAACCGTGGTCGAGGTCAGCGTCAGCGCTGCGCCGCCGGTGTTTTCCACCGAGATCGATTGCGCCGCGGCGCTGGTCCCCGTCTGCTGCTGGCCAAAGCTCAGTACCGAGGGTTGCAGCGTGATCGCCGCCGGCGCCACCGCCGTTCCCGTCAACTGCGCCTGAAGCTGGCCGCCGGCCACGTTGGCAAAGAGCGTCAGCGTCGCCGTGCGCGTGCCCTGCTGGCTGGGGGCAAAGGTCACCGTAATCGAGCACGTCGATCCCGCTCCGACGGTCTGTCCCGTGCAGGAATCCGTCTCTGAAAAATCGCCCGGGTCGGTGCCCGTCAGGCTCAGCGAAGAGACCGTAAGCGCAGCCGAGCCGGTGTTCGAGACGAGGATCGACTGCCCCGCGCTGGTCGCACCCACGCTCGTCGAGGCAAAGCTGAGCGAAGAGGGCGCAAGCGTCGCCGTCGCCACCGAACTCGCCGTCACCGAAAGCGGAATCTGCCAGATGCCGCGGCCATACGTCGCTGCGGTCAAGGTCGGCGTCGTCGCTCCCAGCGGAGTCGCCACCAGTTGCGTCACCGGCGACAGCGGCAGCCCCGACCCATACACCGCAAAGCAGGAGCCGGTGGCGCAGCTTGTGATCTGGTGCGTCAGATAGACGCCCGTATCCATGCCCACATACACCGTATTCGCGTCCTGCGGATCGACGACCACGGCATTCGCCGGCGCCGCCGGCAGATTCGAAGCAATCGCCGCCCAGTGCTGCCCGCCATCGATCGAGCGATAGAGCTGCGGCGAGCCTTGCGGGCCGGACGAGAAGCCTTCGATCGCCGCATACACAGTGTTTCCCGTCGTATCGTGCGCGTCGATCGTCACTCCCGCCACATCATAGCCATAGGGATTGAATCCAAACGGTGAGTTGGTCGCCGGGCTGAGCGCCAGATCGGTCCAGCCGCTGATCGCTCCCGTCGTCGGGTTGAAGACCGTGGTAAAGAGATGCCCCGGAACCGAGCCTCCGCCGTCGGCACTACCCGCCATCCCCACGTAGAGCGTCTCCGTGCCATTGCCGTTGGCGTGTGCAGCCAGGGAACGGATCAGCGCATTGCTCACACAAGCCGAGTCCGGCAGGCCATCCAGCGGCCCGCTCAGCGCGCTGGCCGCCGTCCAGTTTGCGCCGTCGCCTTCGCCTCGCCAGATGCGGCAGGTAGCCACCAGAAGCTGCGTCGGGTCCAGTGCATCCTGCACAAACGCTGCCGGATAGTTCATCGCCAGGCCATCGTTGTTCACCTGGTTCTCACCCACCGTCGGCGTCGCGCCCCACGCGCTGCCCAAGCACAGCGCCGCCGAGTCGCAGTGGTAAATCGCCACTCCTGCCTCGACGTTGGCATACCAGTTGTTGATCGTCGAGGTCGGATCGACCACCACCGATCCACCCTCCCCGCTCAGCAACTGCGACCAGTCCTCCGGCGGCGTCGCGGCGTTCATCACCCCCACCGTCCCCGTTCCCGCCACCCCGGTCAGCATCGTCAGAGGATTGGTTGCATTCTGGTCCAGTGCGACCACCTCCGCCAGCGGACCCAGACCCGCGTTCAGATTCGCAAAGTGCGTCGCGTCGGTCGAGTTGCACACCGACCCGGTCTCCGCCACCGCGTCAATCGACCGCCACAGCCCGCTGTCGTTGCCCACGAAGACCAGCAGCGGATTGGCCGGGTTCCACGCAAACGCATGTTGATACGCGCCCACCCCGGCGCTCGCGCAGGTGGTGGCGTTGGTCGTGTTCCGCCACTGACAACTGTTGGCCAGCGAACAGCGAAAGAGATCGACCCCGCCGGCAAACAACAGCGTGTCCTGATTCGACGGCACAGCGGCCAGCGTCAGGTTGTAATCCCCGCTCAGGATCGTTGCATTGCCGCCGGTCGAGGATGTCTCCAGCGCCGCCGTGTTGATCTGCGTCGGAAACGTGAAGGCGACCGTCGAACAGATGCCGCCGCTCAGCGTGCACGCGTCCTGCCAGATGCCCTGGTCCTGCAGATTCACATCCACCGTCCAGGCAAAGGTGTCGCCCGTCTGCGGATTCACCGCCAGCGCGCCACGAAAGATCGGGCAGCCCGTCGCCCCTGGAAACCCCGACTGCGAAGGGCAGTTCACGCTCGTCAGTCCCGCTCCGGGCTGCGTCGTCAGTCGCGTCCAGTTCACGCCGTCGCTTGACTGGTAATAGCCGTGATAGCGAATCGCCGCCAGAAACAGATGGCGAATCGGATTCCAGGCCACCGCCGTCGCCGGGTTGCCGTCCGGCGGGCTGAGCGCGTTCGCCGGCCCTTGAATGATCTGCCCATTCGGATCGGTCACCGTGGCCATGTGCCACGTCGCTCCACTGTCCGACGAGTAAAACAGTCCGGTATAGCTGGCCGGACTGTTTTCCAGTCCATTCACCAGCGCACTTTCATAGGAGTGGCTCACCGCGGCCACCACCAGCAGAGGATTGCTCCCGCTCCAGGCAAAGCCGGCAAAACCCTCGCCCGCAAAGGAGACATCCTTGCCCGCCAGGCCCGACTCCAGATCGCTCGTCTGCGTAATCAGCGACCAAGTGTTGCCGCTGTCGGTCGAGCGCAGCAGCCCCGCGCCATAGTAGCTGTCGAGCGCGTCATTGGGATCGCCCAGCCCGGCCAGCAACACGCCCGTCGCCCCCGGCTGAAAGCTCACTGCGCCCACGCTCACGCCCGCATCCGTCGCGCTCGCCAGCACCGGAATGTTGTCCGTCATCGGCGTAAACGGCACCGTCGTGGTCGATTGCGAGACGTTTGTCTGCCACAGTCCGCCGCCCGTCGTGCCCACCACCAGATGATTGCCCGTGGCGTCGGCCGGATTGATCGCCAGCGCCGTCACGCGGCCAGAGACCAGGCCAAAGGTCGCCGTCGTGATCGCCTGCGGTCCTAGCGCAGTCCAGTTCGTTGAACTGCCACCCTCCGGATGCAGGCGCAGCATGGGAGCCGCCTGCGCGCCCGCCGATCCGCCCGTCCTCCGCTGGAACGAATGACCCGCGCGCCAGCCGCGCTGCGCCATGAAGCGGCGCTCGGCGCGTTCCAGCGGCGGCAGTGCGCCGTGCGCGCCCAGCGAAGCGGCAGCCGCGCCTTGTACCTGCGTTTGTGCCAGAACCGGATGTGCTATCGGAGCGGAGAACGGCGCAAGCAGGCAGGCGAACGTGGCGATGTGGAATCGCCGCCAAACGCGCCCCAGACCCCTTCGCAAGGGTTGCCTCTGCATCTGCTGTCTCCGCATGACAACGGTCGCAGCCCGGGGTGGAAGTGTTTCCAGTCGTTCCACGAAGAGTGTCTGCGGCTTCTATTCTTCGGTCCCTGAGCCACCTTCGGGGTCAGGAATCTCGAAACGCTCGCCGCCTCCCGAAAAAGCCGGTCTTGGTGAACCCGAAAGTCCGCGATCCTTTCTGTCTTCATCACACGACAGGATCGTCGACGATCGGAGTGCCGGATATCTTTTTTCGCGAGACTCTTCCCAATTTCTAATGTGTATTTCATTATAGGACGCAAATTTTCCTCCACCTGATGAATTTCCCGCTCCCAATGGGGCTGGCGATGCACTCGCCACTGGGCTATGCTGAAATCCAGTTAAGCTGCAAATCAGGAGTGAACCGTGCCGCTCGATCCCCGGAAACTCGACCCCCGGAAACTGGACCCCTGGAAGAATGCGCGAACCAAAAAGGTAATCGCCAGCCTCACCGGGAACTGGCAGGCAGAGATGACCGGCTATCACACCTATCTCGCGCTGGCCGATCGAGAGACAGACGCGATCCGCGCGCAGGTGCTGCGCCATCTTGCGCACGCCGAGCTGGAGCACGCCGCGCTCTGGGCTGCCCGACTCAACGAACTCGGCGCAACGGAGCCAATCTACACCGGCGGGCCGCATGGCGAGGCCGATTCTCTGGCCAGCCGCGCCGGTGGGCCGCTGCTCGCTCTGCGCAGGCTCGAGATTGACGAAAGCCGCGACATCGCACGCTACGGCAGCCAGCTCAAAGAACTCGGCGACGAAGGCTCGATCGCCATTCTCCAGCACGTCATCGAAGACGAAAAAGAGCATTACCGCGAACTCGGCGCATTGCTCCGCGGACAGGCGCTCCACGCAACCGCCTCCGGCAAGCCCATCGTCAACGCGCAGGGAATGCTCGACGAGATGCTTGCGCGCCGTGACGCAGGCCGATCGCAGGCCGGAAGCTGGATCGGCGACGCCATCTACGGCGTCAACGACGGTCTGGGAGCCATCTTCGGCATCGTCTCCGGCGTCTCCGGCGCCACTGCCGGCAACGGACACTATGTCCTGCTGGCAGGCTTGGCCGGCATGATCGCCAGCGCGCTCTCAATGGGGTCGGGCGCTTATCTGGCCGCCAAAAGCGAACGCGAAATCTACGAAGCCGAGCTGCATCGCGAGCGCGAAGCCATCACCATGAATCCCTCTGAGGCACGCGAGCTGCTCTCGCTCTACTATCAGGTGAAGGGATTGCCCGAAGAGGATGCCGCGCGCGTCGCCGAGCACCTCGCGCGCGATCCTGAGCAGATGCTGAAGGCTCTGGCCGCCGAGCGGCTCGACACCACCCCCGAAGGATTGAAAGTACCCTGGATTTCAGCGCTCTCCGGCACGCTTTCCACCGCCGTCGGAGCCACCATCCCCATCGTCCCGTTCTTCTTCATGAGCGGTGTTCCGGCTGTCCTCGCCGCCGCCGTCATCTCGCTCGTGGCTCACTTCGCCGTCGGCGCGGCCAAGAGCCTGATTACCGTGCGCTCCTGGTGGTCCAGCGGACTGGAGATGACCATCGTCGGCGCTGTCGAGGGAGGCGTCACCTACGGCATCGGCTTGTGGCTCGGGCATCTCGGCGCATAGCCCTGTTCAGCGCGCCCTGTTCAGCGCGCTCAGTTTGTGCGCGTCGGCGCCGTGCTGCTCGTCCGCACCGGAGTGCCGCCCAGACTTCGTTGCGCCGCTCCCAGTGGTCGCAATCCCATCGCCGGCTGCGCCACCGCCGGCTGCACCATCGTCACAATCAGCGCCACCGCCGCCTGCTTGCCCGTGCAGACGTAGGCATGCGGCGTGCTCGCGTCAAAATAGACCGCATCTCCCTGCTCCAGCACGGAATTCTGGTCCCCGTGGCGAATCTCCAGCTCTCCCTTCAGGATGTAGAGAAACTCAAATCCCGCATGCACGTGCGGACGCGCTTCCTGCCCTTTTTTGAGTGGAATGAACTCGGCAAAATAAGGGTCCATCTGGCGATCCGGAACCATATATCCAAGGCTTTCAAAGTAGTAGGTCGGGTCGTCCGTGCCGCTCTGCGGCAGGCGTACGCGCTCCTTCTGCCGATGAATCCGGAACAGCGAATGTGGTTCGGTATCGAAAAAGTAGGAAAGATCCTTCGAGAAGACCATCGCGATGCGCGCCAGATTGCGCAGCGTCGGCACCACGCGCCCGGTCTCCAGTTGCGACAGAAAACTGGCCGAAAGCCCCGTATGCCTGCCCAGTTCCACCAGCCCCATCGATTTCTTCAGCCGCAAGCGTTTGATCCGTTCGCCAATGTGCTTCTGCGCGATGAAATTCTCTGCGGTTTCCGTGTCCACCTGGGTTGGATTCACCTCATCGGTGGGATTGGCTGTGGCTTTGCTCATTGCGAATCTTGCCTCCACTTCAAAGATGCAGCATGTCTCCTTTTTGTTGCGGAAATCAACAATTATTTTTGCTCGGTCGAAGCGATTTTGCGCAACCATGCGACATTGAACACAGGGTGCAGAAACCGGCAAACCGCCCCCGGCGATTCAAAGCAAGCGGAAGGCTAATAAAATGAATGGTTTCGCAGATCATCCCAAGCGCGGCGCGGTCCTGTTCAGCGGCGCTTCGGGTATGATGGGCCAGGCGCTTCGCTCCGCTCTCGCGGCGGAGGGTCGTCCGGGAATGCAACTGGTGCGGCGCGCCGTCGTCGGTCC
>JAJZFR010000378.1 GCA_021805265.1 Acidobacteriota bacterium
GCGGTCTGGGAGGTGAAGAGGAAGCCGTTGAAGATGGGGACCTGGATGTTGACGCCGGCGGCGCCGTACCAGGAGGGGTTGTAGTACTGGCTGTCGCCGACCGGGGTTGCGCCGACGACGCCGATGCCGTTGACGGTGGGGAGAAGCTGGTCACGCTGGGCGTGGCTGAATTTGACGTCGGCCTGATGGGTGTAGTTGTCGGCCTGGAGGTCGGGGCGCTGCTGGAGGGCGAGCTGGAGGAGCGGGTCAGGGGTGAGAGCGAGTTCGGGGACGGCGTCGGCGTCGTCGATGAGGGTGTAGTTCTGTGAGGTGGGCAGGGCGAGGATGCGGTTCAACTGGGCCATGGCGACGTCGGCCAGATTGTTGGCGTCGAGGAGGAAGAGTTTGGCCTGGGAGAGATTGACTTCGGCGAAGCTGAGGTCGAGGTCGGAGCGGAGCTTGCTCGCGGCGAGTGCGGAGATCTGGTCGCGGACGGCCTGGAGTGCGGCGAGGTTCTGAGTGGCGACCTGAACGGTGGCCTGGGCTTCCAGTGTGTTGTAGAAGGCTACGTCGGTGGTGAGTGCGATCTGGTCGAGGGTGGCGACGGCGTTGGCGGAGCTGGCGCGAGACTGGAGCGCGGAGGTAGCGACGAGGTTGTTGGTGCGCCCGAAGTCGGTGATCAACTGGGTGAGCTGAAGGCCGGCACCGAAGTGGTTGAGCATGCGGGAGGAGTCGAGGGTGCCTGCGGAGAGGCGGGATCCCTGTTCGGCGGCTACGCCGGTAGCGCTGCCGTTGAGAGTGGGCAGGTAAGCGGCGCGAGACTCGCGGATGACCTGTTTCTGGGCGAGGGCAAGGAGGTTGTACTCGGAGATGCGGGGGTTGTTTTTGATGGCGAGCTGCTCGGCCTGTTTGCGGGTGAGGGTCTGGCCGGAGGGACCGTTGATGTGAGAGGCGGCAGAGTCCGCCGGGGTCATCTGGTCGAGGGAGATTCTGGTGGACGAGAGAGTAGCCGGCTGAGGTTGCGGCGAGGCGGGCAGAGCCGGATTGGAGGGAGCGGCCAGCGGCTCGGCGAGAAGCGCGGGTTGGAGCGCGGGCTGGAAGGCGAGCACGGATGCTAACACGGATGCGAGCAGGAGCGCGAACTGGTTGTTTGACTTAGCCATGAGCCACCTCCGGGTTGTTTTCCGCTTCGAGCGCCTCTTCCTTGCGGTGCATGAGGTAGTAGGCGGAAGGGACGAGGAAGACGGTGACGACACCGGAAACGGTGAGGCCGCCGAGGATGGAGCGAGCAAGCGGAGCGTACTGTTCGCTGCCCGGTTCGAGAGCGAGGGCCATGGGAATAAGTCCGAGAACGGTTGCGAGTGTGGTCATGAGAATAGGCCGGAGGCGAACCTTGCAGGCTTCGGCGAGGGCTTTCTTGAGGGGATGTCCGAGCGAGCGGAGGGTTCCGACAAACTCGACGATGAGGATGCTGTCAGAGACGACGATGCCGGTCATCATGATGACGCCCATGAGGGACATGACGTTGAGGGTGGTACCGGTGATGAGGAGGAAGAGGATGACGCCGGACATGCCGGGGGGGATGGCGAGGAGAATGATGAAGGGATCAGAGAAGGAAGCGAACTGGGCCATGAGGATGAGGTAGACAAGGACAATGGCGAGGACGAGTCCGATGGCGAAGCTGCCGAAGACCTCCTGCATGTCAGTGACGGCACCGGAGACCTTGACGGTGACACCGCGCGGGGCGGGCATTCCGTCAAGGAGCTTGTTGACCTGATCGTTGATGGTGGTGAGGTTTTCGCTCTTGGGCTGGATGTAGACGTCGTAGCTTCGTCGCAACTGGTAGTGATCGACCTCGGTCGGGGTGTCGATGGGGACGACGTTGGCGATGGCTTCAAGAGGTGTTGTGGTCTTGTTGTCTCGCGAGCGGAGGGGGATTTCCTTGAAGTCGGTGAGGGTTTTGATCTCGTTTTCGGGGTACTGGACGCTGAGGAAGTAGTTGTTTCCTGTTTTTGGATCGACCCAGAAGGTGGGAGCGATCTGGGAGTCTGAGGTGAGGGCTGTGATGACGTTATCGACGGCGTCCTCGACGGAGATGTTTTCGAGGCCTGCCTGTTCTCGGTTGATGTCGAGGCGGAGGCCGGGGTAGCTGAGGTCCTGTGGGATGAGGACGTCGTTGACGGTGTCGAGCTTTCGGACGGCAGTGGCGACGCGTGTGGCGTACTGGAATCCTGATTCGAGGTCAGCGCTGCCGACGCGAATGTCTATGGGAGCGGGCTTGCCCTGGTTGACGACGGAATCGACGAGGCCGCCGGTCTGGAAGTAGACGCCGATCTCGGGGAAGTCCTTGGCGAATTTTTCGCGGACGCGCTGCATGTAGACGAAGCTGCTGACCTTGTGGTCCTCCTGAAGACTGACCTGGATGAATCCGGTGTGCATGGCGGAGTTCGAGGTGTAGATGGCGGAGAGATCGGGGGTGACGCCGATGTTGGTGACGATCATGTTCATGTCGTCTTTGCTGACGATGTGGCGGATGTCGTTTTCCATCATGGCGGCGTACTCGTCGGTGACTTCGAGTCTGGTTCCCGGCGGGGCTTTGAAGTTGACGACGAACTGGCCGGGATCGGTGCGTGGGAAAAATGCCTTGCCGAGGACGGGGAAGAGTCCGAAGCTGAAGATGACGAAGGCGGAGAATCCGACGACGACGATTACAGGCTTGTCGAGACAGACGATGATGGCGCGGTCGTAGGCGTGCTGTAGTTTTTCAAACTGGGCGTTGAAGCCGATGACGATGCGCTGGAAGAGGTTGACTTTGTGTTGGGAATGGGCGGGGTTGTGCTCGGCCTCGAAGAGGTCTTCTTCGGCTTCAATGGGATTGGCGGCGTGGTGGCCGACGTTTTTGATGAAGGTGGCGCAGAAGAGCGGTACGACGGTCATGGCGACGACGTAGGAGGAGAGTAGCGCCAGCACGACGGCCAGGGCGAGAGCGGTGAAGAGGTATTTGCTGACGCCTGCCAGGAGGATGACTGGGAAGAAGACGATGCTTGTGCTGGCGGTGGCGGCGAGGACGGCGAGCTGGACTTCCTTGCCGCCGTTGACGGAGGCGTCGCGGGGCGACTCGCCCATCTCCATGTGTCGGAAGATGTTTTCGAGTACGACGACGGAGTTGTCGATGAGTCTGGACAGGGCGAGGGCGATGCCGCCGAGGACCATGGTGTTGATGGTGCTGGCGCCGAGGTTGAGGGCGATGAATGCAGTGAGGCAGGAGATGGGAATGGAGAGCATGACCGAGACGGTCGCGCGGACGTTGCCGAGGAAGAGCAGGATCATGGTCGCGGTGAGAAAGAGACCGATGGTGCCCTCGTTGATGACATTCTTGACGGCGATTTTGACGAAGACGGACTGGTCGAAGACGACGGCGGTCTTGAGCTGCTCGGGCACGTCGAGGAGGTGGGTGATGGCTTCGCGGATGCCGTTGACGATGGAGATGGTGTTGGAGTCGCCGCCCTGTTTGAGAACGGGGATGTAGACGGAGTGCTGCCCGTCGACGCGGACGATGTTGTACTGGAGCGCGCCGGAGTCCTTGGCTTCGCCGATGTCGTGGACGCGGACGACGGATTTGACGGTGGGGGAGAAGTCGGTCTTGACCGGCATGTCGTTCATGCGGTGGACGATGTCTTCCTGGCTGTTGGCGTAGATGTTGTAGTCTTTGGTGCCGATGCGGACGTCGCCTGCGGGAAGGATGAGGTTGGTTTTGTTGATGGCCTTGACGACATCCATGACCGACATTTCATGGGCTTCGAGCTTGAGCGGATCGACGTAGATCTGGATCTGTCGGTATGTGCCGCCATAGGGCTGAGGGACGGACGCGCCGGGCACGCTGGCGACCTGGTTGCGGACCTCGAACTGGGCGAGGTCCTTGAGCTGAACTTCGTTGAGTCCCTTGCCTTCGAGGGTGATGAGGCAGACGGGAAGGTTGGAGGCATCGAAGGATAGAACGACGGGCGGGAGCGTACCGGGCGGGAGACGTCGAAGATCGGCCAGCGCCAGGCCGGAGATGCTGCTGACGGCGGCGTTGGGATCGGTTCCCGGCTGGAAGTAGACCTTGATGAGGCTGACGCCGGTGAGGGAGCGGGATTCAATGTGTTCGATGTTGCTGCCGAGGGTGAAGAAACGCTCGTAGGTGTCGGTGATGTCTGCCTCGATCTGTTCGGGGGGCATACCGGCATAGAAGGTGGCGACGACGACGACGGGGATGTTGATCTCAGGAAAGAGATCGACGGGCATACGGGCGACGGTGGTGATGCCGACGACGACCACCATGAGACAGAACATGAGGATGAAGAAGGGATAGCGAATGGCGAAGGATGACATTACTTGCCTTCCTCCTGAGCCGTGGTGGGAATAAAGGCAGGGTGAGGATCGATGAGGTCACCCTCGCGGTAGTCGTCCTGACCGGCGGCGATGACGGTTTCGCCGGGCTTGAGTCCGGTGAGGACCTGGGTTTCATTGGCGGTCTGGATGCCGACGGTGACGATGCGTTTTTCAACGTGGTTGGAGGAGTCCACGACAAGGATGTAGTAGGAGTTTCCGCTGGTGACGACGGCCTGGCTGGGGACGTAGATGGCGTTGTGCTGGGTCTGTAGCTGGAAGGTGGTCTCGGCGTACATTCCGGTGGTGAGGGTGAGTTTGGGGTTGGGAACATCGACCTCGGTGAGCATGGTGCGGGTGGAGGGATCGAGGGCACGGGTGAAGCGGATGATCTTGCCGGGGAAGTCCTTCCCTGTAGCGTCAACGTGGACAGTGACGTCGCCGCCGATCTTGATGTAGGGTACGTCGGACTCGGGGATGGGCATTCGGAGCCGGAGCAGATCGCTCTGGGCGACCTTGACGACGGGCATGGCCTGAGTGTTCGAGTCGGTGCCCGCCTGGACGAGAGCGCCGGTGTCAGCATAGCGGAAGGTGACGACGCCGTTGAAGGGGGAGACGATGTCAGTGTAGGCGTAGAGAGCGGCGACGCGGTCAGCGTTGGAGCGGGCGAGGCTCAACTGCTGCTGGGCAGCCTCATAGGATGCCTGGGCGACATCGATCTTGGCGGCGGCTTCGAGGTCGCGTGCCTGGTAGTCGTCGATCTCCTGCTGTGCGATGAGGCCGGGGCGCTCTTTGGCGGCTTCGGCGAGTCGGGTGAAGTTGAGATGAATGGCGGTGTAGGCGGCCTGAGCGTGAGCGACCTCGTTGCCTTCGCGGACGACCTCGGACTGGGCGTGCTGGACGGCGGCTTTGGTCTCAGCCAACTGGTCGCGCAGCTCGGGGACTTCGAGGCGCGCCATGACCTCGTTGGTGTGGACAATATCGCCGATATCGACCTTGATCCACTTGACGTAGCCGGCGACCTTGGCGTGTACTTCAACATCCTGATAGGGGATGAACTGGCCGGCGACGGCAAGCTGGGCGGTAAGGTCGCCCTGGGTTGCGGTGGTGACGGCGGCGGTTCGTGCCTTTTCGGGTGGTGCCTGTTTTTTGCCGTTGCGGAGGACAACAACGGCAACCACAACCGCTACGACGAGCAGAATAATCCAAAACGAACGCTTGCGAAACACGAGACCACCTTTCAGAACAGGGCATTCCAGAAGAGTTGGCGGATGGGAGCAAGAACAAGCGGGCAACCATCAACACCAGAGAAGCGAGGGAATCAGGCGAGGAGAGGCGGCGGACGGGAGTGGCGCAGGGTGTCTGCCGAGGAAGCGTGGTCCGGGAGTGGTTCACGAGGCAGGCCGAAGCGCCAGGCGGCGAAGATTGGCGTGAGAGCTGCCGAGGGGAACGCATCCGAGAGGGCGGACGCCGGGAGTGTGCCATCAGGAGAGCCGGAACGGTGGCTTGGGTCGAGGAGGCAGATGCGGTGGGCGAGCAGCCGAGCGGGCGGGATGGAGGTCTGGCTGGTCTGGGGGGCGGAGTAGAGGGAAATCTTGTATCCAACGCCCCAGGTGAGAATGGCGGCGATGAGCATGAGGACGAAGAGCCGAGCGCCTGGTGTGGAGCCAGCGCTTCGCGTCGGGATGGTCATTGGGCCGCCTCGCCTCAGGTGAGTTGCATTCATGGTAACGAAAGTGGAGTGAAGCTGCCACGCTTCCTGACTGCGCTGGTAACGAATTCCCTGGCCGAGATTTCCAATGATCCGGAAATGGTGAAAGCGGGAGTTGGCAACGCGCTGGTTAGGGTCGGTGGCTTGCCTTACACCTTGCTCCGATGCCGGAAATCGCCGCGGCGTTGCATGGGGCGGGGTATTTTTGCGGTGAAAGGACGGGATCAAGGGAGGTTTGTGGCGGCAGGGGGTTCCATATTGGCGGCGAATCGTCAGGGGTGAATCGTTACCGGGCAATGGCCTGAGCGGCGAGGTTGCGGAGCGCGGGGAGAATGAGACCCATGTTCGCTGGCGGGGATTGGCGGGAGCCGAGGGCGAAGTAGGCGTTCTGGTAGTGGTCAAAGAGTTGCTGGTAGACGCGGGCGGCTTCCGGCTGGGGTTCGACGACGCGCAGGGGCAGGCAGACGGCCTCTTGCGCGGCTTCGATGGTGGGGTAGACACCTGCGGCGAGGAGGGCGAAGATGCCGGAGCCGAGGCTGGTGGGAACTCCGGCGGGGACGAGGACGGGCTTGTTGAGGACGTTGGCGTAGACCTGATTGAGGACCTCGTTTTTCTGGGGAATGCCGCCGGCGTTGATGACGCGATCGACGCGGACGCCGTGGCTGGCCATGCGTTCGAGGATGATGCGGGTGTGCATGGCGGTGCCTTCAATGGCGGCGAAGAGTTCGTCCTGGGCGGTGTGGAGGAGATTCCAGCCGAGGGTGACGCCGCCGAGTTCCGGATTGACGAGGACGGTGCGGTCGCCGTTGTCCCAGGCGAGTCGAAGGAGTCCGGTCTGGGCGGGGCGGTATGTTTCCAGGCCGGCGGAGAGCGCGGCGACGGTCGTGTTGGCGCGGCGTGCGATGGCCTCGAAGATGTCTCCCGTGGCGGAGAGACCGGCCTCGATGCCGGTGAAGCCGGGGTGAACGCTGCCGGGGACGACGCCGCAGACGCCGGGGACGAGCTGGGGTTCGCGAGCCATGGCGATGATGCAGGTGGAGGTGCCGACGACGTTGACGACATCGCCCTCGCGGATGTGGGAGCCGATGGCGTCCCAGTGGGCATCGAAGGCTCCGACGGGGATGGGGATGCCGGCGTGGAGTCCCAGTTGGCTGGCCCAGTAGGGCGAGAGGTGGCCGGCGAGATGGTCCGAGGTGAGAACTTCACTGGCGAGTTTTTCCCGGATGCCAGCGAAGAGAGAATCGACGGCGAGGAGGAATTCCTCAGGCGGGTAGCCGCCCCAGCGGGGATTCCAGAGCCATTTGTGGCCCATGGAGCAGACGCTTCGGCGGAGTTTGGCGGGGTCTGTGACGCCGGCGAGGGTGGCGGCGACCATGTCGCAGTGTTCGAGGGCGGTGGCGAACTGGCTGCGGCGGTCGGGGTTGTGGCGGAGCCAGTGGAGGAGCTTGGCGAATCCCCACTCGTGGGAGTAGACGCCGCCGCACCAGTGGATGGCTTCGAGGCCGAGCGCGTGGGCTTTGGCGGTGATCTCCTCGGCTTCGGCCTTGGCGCGATGGTCGCACCAGAGGTAGTATTCGCCGAGGGGCTGAAGGTCGCAATCGACGGGGATAACGCTGGAGCCGGTGGTGTCGAGGGCGAGCGCGACGATGCCTTCGCCCGCGACGCCGGTCTGATCGAGGACGGCGCGCATGGCTTTGACGAGGGCCTTCATCTGGTCGTGGTGGGACTGTGTGGCGTAGTCGGGGTCTTCGCGGCGGCGATGGAGGGGATATTCGGCGGAGGCGGTGCCGATGGGTCCGCGGTGGCTGTGGACGAGGGTGACGCGGACGCTGAGGGTGCCAAAGTCAACTCCGGCTACAAGCGGCATGGGTGGCTCCTGGGAGGTTGCGCGGAAACAGGATGGGGGCGCAGGGTAAAGTCTAGATCATTTTCGCTCATTGTCTACACGGACGGGAGTTGTCCGTGGGGCTTTTCATTGAGGAGAGGCCACGCCGAGAGGGTTTCCGCTATCTGCACCGGGAGCGACAATGCTCCAACGGATGGTTGGTTGGGCTGTTATTGCACGATTGTTTTGTTGCAGCTGCGCTGGATTGACAGGGTAGCGGCTTAGACTTAGGGAAGCTCTGATCAAGTTCTAATTCCTTCCCTCAGGGGCTGAAGCCCTTTTGATTCTGCGGCACTTATGTACGGGCTGAAGCCCGTACCCTTCAGAAACAAGGCTTGTGCAGAGGTTCCTTAGGGACTCTGATCAAGCAGGGAGCATTCCCTCGGCGGCTAAAGCCGCATTGCAGCGCCTGGACTTATGGCAGGACTAAAGTCCTGCCCCTTCAACATCCAGGCTGAATCAGAGACTCCCTGGGCAAGGAGAGCGCGATGCAGATCACCCTGGCGCACATTGGAATACGGACGCAACGCGGCGGAGCCAAGGCGGGCTACGAAGCGCTGACGGCGATGTATGTGGAGCGGACGCAGGCGTATGCGGCGATGCGAGTGGAGATGCATCGGACGGAAGCGGAGCTGGGGAACTGGTTGACGAAACAGCGGGGCCGGGCGCCGGTGGTGTTGGCGGTGCTGGATAGCCGGGGGAAGCAGTTGACTTCAGAGGGGTTTGCCGAGTGGCTGGGCAGGCAGCGGGATGGCGGGGCGCAGCAGGTGGTGGTGGCCGTGGGACCGGCGGACGGGTGGTCGGATGATTTTCTGGAAAAGGCGCAGATGGTGTTGTCCTTTGGCGCGATGACCATGGCCCACGAACTGGCGCGTCTGGCGGCGGCGGAGCAGGTGTATCGCGCATGTACTATTCTGGCTGGGCACCCGTACCACGGTGGTCATTGAGGGCGGATGTGGGGAAGGTTTTGACGCGGGCCTGAGAAGTGGATGCGTATCCCAGCCCTGAAGCAGAGGACGTGGCAAGGATGGGGCGCGCTGAAACCCATGTCCGAAGAGCCGGACATGGGGCACCCGGATTGTGGCCGTCGGGACGAGTATCAGATGACGGGTATCGGGGACGAGTGTCGGGGACGAGTATTGGGGACGACAGGAGCAGACAGGGCATGAGCGAATCGCGAAAAGGGTTGATCCTGATCAACACCGGGCCGGGCAAGGGCAAGACGACGGCGGCGCTGGGCACGGGATTGCGCGCGGTAGGCGTGGGGATGCGGGTGCTGATGTTGCAGTTCCTGAAAGGCTCGTGGCACTACGGCGAGCTGGACGGGGTGAAGGCGTTTGGCGAGAACTTTGAGTTGAAGCAGATGGGGCGCGGCTTTGTGAAAGTGGGCGGAGCGGAGACGGACCCGGAAGACCTTCGGATGGTGGAAGAGGCGTGGGCCGAGGCGCGCGCGGCGATCCTCTCAGGCGAGTGGGACGTGGTGATCCTGGACGAGATCAACTACGCGATCGGGTACGGGATGCTAGACCCGGCGCAGGTTGCGGCCACGCTGCTGGAGCGGCCGGAGATGGTGCACGTGATCCTGACCGGGCGGAATGCGCACCCGTCGCTGGTGGAGATTGCGGATACGGTGACGGAGATGCGCGAGGTGAAGCACGCCTACCAGAAGGGAATTCTGGCGCAGCGGGGGATCGAGTACTGAAACGCGAGGAGGAGGAATATGGTGGAAGCAAAACATTATCGCTGGGCGGAGATTGAGACCGAGGCGCTGAATCCGCTGATCGGTCGGCAGTATGTGGTGGGCACGGGGACGATGGTGGCGCGGCTGCTGCTGGCCAAAGGCGCGCACGTGCCCTGGCATAGCCACCGGAACGAACAGATTACGTATGTGCTTTCCGGGGCGCTGCGTTTCGTGCTGGAGACGGGCGAAGTGGTGGTGCGGGCGGGCGAGGTTCTGTGCATTCCGCCGGATGCGCCGCACGAGGCCTTTGCGCTGGAGGATACGGTGGACCTGGATGTGTTCAACCCGCCGCGGGAGGACTGGATCCGGCGAGAGGACGCTTACCTGCGGGGTTGAGTGCGGGGTGTGGGCGCTGAGCCGGAGGGATGGGGCAGTTTGATATAGTTGCTCGCAGTGGCGTGTTCGCCAGCGTGAAATTTATTGTATGCAATCGATAGCTAAAACTGTGTTCGGCCTGGTTTTCTGAAACGGCGGCCGAGCAACCAGCCGGATATTCGCGACCCGCACGGATCGGCGTGAATGGCACCTCAGGCTAAAAACCCGGAACTCCGGCGTATCGGAGGTGGTCCTCATGGTGAAAACGATGCTTTCCAGCGGCGTCGCGGGGTTTTTTCTGCTGATGGTGTCGGGGTTTGCCGCTGGTGGGGTCTTCGCCGAGACGCCAGCAGCGGTTCCCGACAAATCGACGATAGCCGTGTCGAGCAGCGTGTCCGGGCCTGCTTCTGAGCCTGTGTCCGGACTATTGGCTGACGATGCCAGCCTGCCTTCTGCTCCGGAGCCGCAGGCGGCGCAG
>JAJZFR010000169.1 GCA_021805265.1 Acidobacteriota bacterium
CAACAGGACGTCGAGGTTCCCGTCGATTGGTCCATGACCGCGACCAACATCGTCGCCTCAAAATATCTCCACGGCCAGATGAATACGCCGGAGCGTGAAACCGGCGTCCGCCAGCTCGTCGCCCGCGTTGCCGAGACCATCCGCGACTGGGGTCTGGCGGGCGGCTACTTCGCCACGCCCCAGGACGCGGTCATCTTCCACGACGAACTGGTCTCGATGCTCGTCGCCCAGCGCGTCGCCTTCAATTCGCCCGTCTGGTTCAACGTCGGCTGCGACCGCCTCGAGCCGGACTCCGACGCCCAGAACTGGCACTGGGACCCCAAAACCGGCGCCGTGCGCTTCTCCACCACCGGCTACAGCACCCCCCAGTGCTCGGCCTGTTTCATCAACTCCGTCGAGGACTCGCTCGATGCCATTCTCACCCTGGCCAAGACCGAAGGCATGCTCTTCAAGTGGGGATCCGGCACCGGAACCAATCTCTCCTCGATCCGCGGCTCCATGGAGCTGCTTTCGGGAGGCGGAACCGCTTCCGGCCCGCTCAGCTTCATGCGCGGCTTTGACGCCTTCGCCGGCGTCATCAAGTCCGGCGGAAAAACCCGTCGCGCCGCAAAGATGGTCATTCTAAACGTAGACCACCCGGACATCGTGGACTTCATCGAGTGCAAATCCAAAGAGGAAGCCAAGGCATTCACACTCATCAAGGCGGGCTACGACGGCTCCGGACCTGACTCCGAGGCCTACTCCTCGATCTTCTTCCAGAACGCCAACAACTCCGTCCGTGTCAGCGATGAGTTCATGCATGCCTACGAGCGCGACGGCGACTTCACCACCCGCGCGGTCAAGGACGGCGCGCCCATAAGAACCTGGAAGGCCCGCGACATCATGCAGAAGATCGCCGAGGCCACCTGGCTCTGCGGCGACCCTGGCATGCAGTTCGACTCCACCATCAACCGATGGCACACCAGCAAGAATTCCGGACGCATCAACGCCTCCAACCCCTGCTCCGAGTACATGTTCCTCGACAACTCGGCCTGCAACCTCGCCAGCTTCAACCTGATGAAGTTCCTCACCCCCGCCGGTAACTTCGACATTCAGGCCTATCGCCACGGCATCTCCATCGTCATCACCGCCATGGAAATCCTGGTGGATAACTCCGGCTATCCCACCGAGACCATCGCCAAAAACTCCCACGATTATCGCCCCCTCGGCATCGGCTACGCCAACCTTGGCGCGCTGCTCATGGCCTGCGGCTTGCCCTACGACTCCGACGCCGGCCGCGATTACGCCGCCAGCCTCACCGCCATTCTCTGCGGACAGTCCTATCTCCAGTCCTCGATCATCGCCGCCACCTGCCTGCCCCTCGGCTCTGCCACCACGCTCACCGCAGAGGCCGAGCGTCAGGGCGGCGCATGCCCCGGCTTCTACGTCAACCGCGAGCCATTCCTCGATGTCATCCGCATGCACCGCGCCGAGGTCAACAAGATCGGCAAGTCCTACACCAGTCCAGAGCCATTCGTCACCCCGCAGCTCGAATCCCTGCTCGATGCCAGCCGCGAGTGCTGGGACATGGCCCTCATCTACGGCGAGCGCTACGGCTTCCGCAACTCCCAGACCACCGTCCTCGCGCCCACCGGAACCATCGGATTCATGATGGACTGTGACACCACCGGCATCGAGCCGGATCTCGCCCTCGTCAAGTACAAGAAACTCGTCGGCGGCGGCATGATCAAGATCGTCAACCAGACCGTACCCTCCGCCCTCTTCAAACTCGGCTACTCCGACGACGAGGTCAACGGCATCGTCAGCTACATCGACGCCACTGGAACCATCGAGGGCGCGCCCGCCATCAGGCCGGAACATCTCGCCGTCTTCGACTGCTCCTTCAAACCCTCCAAAGGAACCCGCTCCATCCACTACATGGGACACATCAAGATGATGGCCGCCGCCCAGCCATTCCTCTCCGGAGCCATCTCGAAGACCGTCAACCTGCCCCACGAAGCCACCGTCGAGCAGATCGCAGAGGCCTACGTCGAAAGCTGGCGCCAGGGCATCAAAGCCGTCGCCATCTATCGCGACGGCTCCAAAGGAGTCCAGCCGCTCAACACCAGTCAGGATGCAAAGGCCGAAGTAAAAACTCCCGCTGCGAACGCCGCGCTTTCGCTCGCCGGTGGCCGCGCGCTCGCTGCCATGGCCACGAGTTCCAGGCCAGCCGCCGAGGACCTCGCCACGCTCGAAGAAAAATCCGCAGAAAAACTCGAAGTCGGCGCGCAGCAGGTCATCCTCGCCGCGAAAGCCTTTGAAAACGCCCTCACGGAACTCGCCTCCGCCAAAGCCGCCTCGCTCGCCGCCGTCCGACAGATTGCCGATCAGGCAGCCGCTCAGGCCCTCGCAAGCCAGCAACCGCCGAGCCTGACTCCAGCCAGCCAGGCACCCGCCAGCCCCGCGCCGCTCGCCGGTCAGGATCTCAACGCCCCACCGCGCGCCATTCGCCATCGACTCCCCGAAGAGCGCGCCTCCATCACCCACAAGTTCTCCATCGCCGGCCACGAGGGCTACATCACCGTCGGCCTTTACCCCTCCGGCCAGCCCGGCGAAATCTTCATCCGGATGGCCAAGGAAGGCTCCACCGTCTCAGGACTCATGGACGCCTTCGCAACCTCCATCTCGCTCGCCCTCCAGCACGGCGTGCCGCTCAAAATCCTCTGCGAAAAGTTCGCACACACCCGCTTTGAACCCTCCGGATGGACCGGAAACGAACACATCGGCTACGCCAAGAGCCTGATGGACTACATCTTCCGCTGGCTCCAGTTGCGCTTCCTCTCCGGAACTCAACTGCCGCTCTTCGCCAGCGCTCCGTTCCCACAACCGCAGCAGCTCGCCGCTCCGGAAGACACGCCGCCAGCCCCGGTCGCCATGGCAGAGCTGACCCCGCCGCCAGAGCAGGCATTCCCGCAGCCCGAGCCGGACATCGAAACCCCAGCGCCATCCTCGAACCAGGCCCTGACCAAACTCGTCGCCGACCTGGCGCAACGGCTCAACAGCGTCAGTACCTCGGCACCTGCTCAACGGCCCGTCGGCTCCGCTACTCCCACCACCGACACCATGCCAAAGCTGGTTGATCGCGGCCTCTACCACGCCGCCGACGCCATGCGCGAGATGTACGATATGGGCGACGCCCCAGGCTGCGGCACCTGCGGAGCCATCATGGTCCGCAACGGGAGCTGCTACCGCTGCATGAGCTGCGGCTCCACCAGCGGGTGCAGTTGACGCCAAAGGCGCGGCGCGGGGTGATCTTCCGTGCCGGCGTTCAGGCGATTGCGTTGCCGCGGGGTTGGCAGAGCATGTAACTTGGAGAGTAGCGAAAGAGGAAACGAGGGGCGAGAGTTGGAGCAGACCTGTCAGCGTTGCGCGGAGCCGGTCAGCGAGTCGGATCGCTACTGCCGGTCGTGTGGGATGCCGCAACTGCTGTACTCGAGCGCCGGGCAGGAGAGTTCTCATGCAGCGCGCGCCGAGAGGCAACTCGATGCTCAGTCAGAGGAGAATGACGAGGACGAGAGGTCGAGCGAGGAGTTCGCCGCAGGCGTCGAAGCTCGGCCAGAGCTGGCAAGTGCTACGGGAATCGCCTGGCGTCTGGCGTTGAACGCGGCCATTCTGCTGGGTGTCCCCGCGGGATTTCTCTGCTCCAGCATCTCGACGGTTGGCGAGTCGCTGGGCCTGCTTTGGATGCTGGCTGCCGCAGCGTGGGCGGTGGTGATCTATGCCCGGCGGGCGCGTCCTGGATGGATCACCATGGGTATGGGCGCTCGCATCGGCCTGGTCACCGGCATTGTTGCCTCGTGGCTGACCCTGCTGCTAAACGGCGTTGCGCTGTGGCTGGAGCGCTTTGCCATGCATCAGGGCGGCCAGATCGATGCTGACTGGACGACGCTGGTCGCGCGGCTGATGGACCAGGTGAACGAGATGAACCGGCAAATGGCCGCGCAGCCCGGCTTCTCGACGACCCAGGCAGCGCAGCTTACGCAGTTCTGGAGCGCGGTTTTCAGTTCCCCGGAGGGTAGGGCGGGCATCATGCTGAGCGCGTTTCTCTTCGCTGCCTGCATCCTGCTGCTGTTTGCGGTGCTGGGCGGAATGCTGGGTACGCGGCTGCTCCCGGCGGCGCGACGGAGACCGCGGGTTTGAGCGGCCGGTTTAAGCGCCAGTTTCGCGCGACCTGTTCGAGACATCTGTTCGAGCCGGTCTGGCGAGTACCGCGATTCAACCCGACAGCGTGGCTGTTTCCCGCGCTTTCCCGCGCCGCTTCGCAATACAATAGCTGAGAGACCGGTGTTGCCGCGAAGTTGATCGCAATCGAGCATCGCAATGTCCCGAAAACAGGAGTCGTCATGAGTGAAGCGTCGGCAGTCCAACAGCCTCAATTGCGCGAAAAAGGCAGGTTGATGTCCGCCTCGGAGATCGAGCGAACGCTGGTTCGCCTGGCCCACCAGATCGTCGAGAAGACCAACGCCAGCGACCGCCTGGTGCTGGTCGGCATCAAGCGCCGCGGCGTACCGCTGGCCGAGCGACTGGCCGCTCTCATTGCGGGCATTGAAAAGCGGCCCATCCAGACGGGGGTACTGGACATTCAGTTTTATCGCGACGATCTGAGCACCCACGACGAGCGCCCGATTGTAAAGAAAACCGATTCCACCCTCGACGTAAATGGCCGCGACGTGATCCTCTGCGACGACGTGCTCTATACCGGTCGCACCATTCGCGCCGCGCTGGACGCGCTGTTTGACCATGGTCGTCCGCGCCGCGTACAGTTGGCGGTGCTGATTGATCGCGGGCATCGCGAGCTGCCCATCGAGGCCACCTACGTGGGGCGCAACGTGCCCACCAGCAGCCGCGAGATCATCGAAGTGAAGTTCCGCGAAGTGGACAACGACGAGCAGGTGTTGCTGGTCGAGCGCATCGACTAGCTTCCCCCCGAACCTGCCTGCCCTGAAACTACGATCCTGTCGTGTCGGAATCGAGGCGCGGCCAGAGTGCAAATGGAAGTTATGACGCTGACCGTGAATCACCCTCGCCCGAAACTGACCGTCGCTGCCGATTCTCCGTTCCCGTATTCCGGCGGCTCTCTGCTGAGCGTAGCGGATCTGACTCTCGCAGAAGTTACATCGATTCTGGACCGCACGAGCGCGCTCGAAAGCGAAGACCCGCTGGCGCGCGCGCATCGGCTGGCCAAGCGCAAGATCGCGCTGCTGTTTTATGAGTCTTCCACGCGCACTCGCACCAGTTTCGAGCTGGCGGCCAAAGCCCTCGGCGCGGACACGACGCTGGTATCGAGTCTTTCCTCGAGCATAGAAAAAGGCGAGTCGCTCAAGGACACCGGGCTGACGCTGCGCGCGCTGGGCGCGGAGGCGATTATCCTTCGCCATCCCAACTCCGGCGCGCCGTGGCTGCTCGAGCGCGTGACGCTCCTGCCTGTGCTGAACGCGGGCGACGGCATGCACGAGCATCCCTCGCAGGCGCTGCTCGATCTGAGGACAATGCTGGCGCATCTGAGGCCGGGCGAGACGCGGGTGAACGAGCAATCGCTCGATGGAGTGACGGTGACCATTGTCGGCGATATTCGCCACAGCCGCGTGGCGCGGAGCAACATGCTGCTGTTGCCGCGGCTGGGCGCGCGTGTGGTGCTCTGCGGGCCGAGCGCGCTGTTGCCGGAGGTTGCCGCGCAGGCTGGACCCGGTATCGAGATCGAACGCGACTTTGCCCGCGCTCTGAACGCTTCCAATGTGGTCATGATGCTGCGCATTCAGGCCGAGCGACTTGCCGGATTGCAGCTTGATCTGAAGGAGTACATTCGTGACTACCAGTTGACGGCAGAGCGACTCGCGGCCGGCGTTCCCGATGCCTGGGTGATGCATCCGGGGCCGATCGTTCGCGGCCTCGAGCTGACCGATGCGGTTGCCGACGGACCGCGTTCGCTGATTCTCGAGCAGGTCAGCAATGGGGTCGCGATACGCATGGCTCTGCTCGAACGCGCGCTGGGATGCGGCACTTCCGAGAGGCATGGAGCGACGACATGAGCAGTGAGCGCAGCCAATTTCACAACGCGGGCACGATGCTGATTCGCGGTGGACATCTGATCGATACCGCAGCGGGAATAGACGAGAAGCGGGACGTGATCCTGCGCGAGGGCCGGGTGGCCGAGATCACCGCTCCGGGCAAGGCGAAGCTGCATCCCGAAGAAGCGGCCGATGGGTCGCGAATCCTCGATGCGCGCGGGTTGATCGTTGCGCCCGGCCTGATCGATATTCACGTGCATCTGCGCGAGCCGGGGCAGACGCACAAGGAGACCATTGCTTCCGGAACAGCGGCGGCGGCGGCGGGCGGATTTACGGCGGTTGCTGCGATGCCCAACACCGTGCCGACCAACGACACGCCGGAGATCACACGCTGGATGCAGGCTCCGGAGCGCGCGGCCTCGGTGCGCGTCTTTCCCATCGGCGCGGCCACGCGCGCGCTCAAGGGGGAAATCCTCAATGACTACGCGGCTCTACGGGCGGCTGGCGTAGTCGCGGTCACCGATGATGGACACCCGATTCTCAAGGACAACATCATGCGCGAGGTGTTGAAGAACGCCACGCGCCACGGCCTCACCGTCATCCAGCACGCCGAGGATACGCGGCTGACTGCTGGAGCCAGCATGAACGAGGGACCAACAGCCTTTCGTCTGGGCCTGCGCGGCATGCCGCCGGAGGCCGAGTACGGTCTGGTCGAGCGCGATATTCGCCTGGTCACGGAGCTGGCGCGCGAGACCAAGGGCACACAGGCGCACCTTCATGTAGCCCACACTTCGACCGCGCAGGCAGTGGCCGCAGTTCGTCAGGCACGACGGAACGGGCTGCGTGTAACCTGCGAGGTTGCGCCGCATCATTTTCTGCTCACTGAGCAGCACGTAGCCTGCTACGACACGCACGCCAAGATGAATCCTCCGCTGCGCTCCGAGGCAGATCGCGATGCCATGATACAGGGCATCCTGGATGGTGTGGTGGACGCGATCGCGACCGACCACGCGCCCCACGCCGCGCACGAAAAGGAGGTTGAATTCGAGCGCGCTCCGAACGGCATCACCGGACTCGAAACCGCGCTGGGGCTTTGCCTGCAATGGCTGCACGGCGAGTGGAAGCTGCCGCTCAGCCGCGTACTCAGCCTGCTCAGCGCGCAGCCCGCCGCCCTGCTCAATCTGAAAGGCCGCGGTACGCTTGCGGTGGGCAGCTTTGCCGATGTCGTCGTCTTTGATCCCAAGGCGGAGTGGAACTATCGCATAGCGGATACCAGATCGCGCTCACGCAATACGCCCTTTGACGGATGGGCGATGCGCGGACGTGTGCACTACACGATCAGCGAAGGACGATTGGTGTATAGCCTCTGATTCGCACCGTGCCCGGCGGAAGCAATTCAGTCGCCGCTCTGTTCGACTGCGTTCTCCGGGGTCTTCCGCCCGCGCGAATGATTTTCCCAGCGAGCGATTTGTTTCGCAAGCCTGGCCGGGTTCATGGACATTTCCACCATGTTCAGTTCGCCCTTGTCGAGGTCGAGCACCATCATGCCCAGATGGTCGCCCTCCGGGCGCACATAGATCAGGCTCAACTCGCCGCCGTCGCGACTGGTCTCGACCACGATCCGCTTCCAGTCCCCACCCATCCGCGATTCCGCAAAGGATTTCATCTCCGCTGCGTCGATGTTTGCGCTGAGATCGTCAAACTCGGCAACGTGCAACTCGCGCACACTGCCATGCGTCGAGATTCTGGCAATCACGCCGATCAGCCCCTGCATCGGAATGTGCGTCGCATGCGCGTGATAGTGCTCTTCCAAGCCACGCCGCAGTGCGTCAAAGTCGCGGTGATCTTCCCGCCGCAGTTCGCTGTGCGATGGTGATCGGGAGGGAGCGGTGTTCGCCGCCAGCAAAATCGCAGGCACCATGATGGCCACTACGCCTGCAAGCGTCTGCCAACCAAAACGGGTCGGCATCATTGGGTCACCTTCTTCTGCGCCTTTTTCACCGCGTCCTTGGGGATGCCAAACGACCCGCCCAGCTTGCTCAGGTTGTTCACGTCGATCGGCCCGAGAATCAGCACCAGGTCAATCTCGCGATCCTCGGCGTCCAGAACATACAGCCCCTGCACCTGTCCGTTCACCAGCTTCAGATACACGTCCGTGCCGGTGACGACGCCCTTGCTTCGTTCTTTGACCATGGGAGACCAGTCCGAGTCCTGCATGTATTTGCGCAGCGCGTCGAGTTCCAACTCGGTATACAGGTGATCCTTGTTGAAGTCGTACTCGCGCACATAGACTCCGGTCAGGTTCTGGACCATTTTGGACACTTCCCTGTCCTTGTCGCTGTCTTTGCCGGCCATGAATTTCGCGGCAAAAGCAAGCATGTTCTTATCCAGCGTGACCTCGGTAACGTGGCTTGCGCGGGCGGCGAGCAGTTTCTCGACCGGCGAGGGCGGCGGCAACTGATCCTGCGCCCTCGCTGTGGTTGCAATCGCTGATCCGATCACGGCCAGCGCCGCGCAGATCATTCTCTTCTTTACGCTCATCTTCCCGCTCATCTTCATGAATTTCCTTCTTTCTCCAGCCTGCTGATTTTTTTACTGTGCCTGTTCGGAGAGATGTTCGTTGACTCGGTTCAGGGTCTTGTTGGTGATGCGCAGCGCGACGATCACCTGTTCGCGCGCGGCTTCACCCTCGCGCCGCTGCTCGGATTGGAAATGCGCGGCCTGGTAATGCACGGCCTGGTAATGCAAGATGAGGCCGCCAATCAGCGCGGCCAGCAACACCGAGGCCGCAATGCGCTGGATCATCCAGTCATAACCGGCGGCACCTCGTTCCGCGCCACGGCTACGCGTCAGGAACAGCCTGCTGCTTGGGCTGCGCTTGACGCGCTGCGATTGCGCTGCGGCCATCACCCGCTGCTTCAACTCTGGCGGAGCCGCGCGACGTTTGAGCGCCAGCCGCAACCTTTGTTCCAGCTCGGCTTGTTCATGCTGCGTCCTCTCGATCATTCGTTTATTGTCCACGGATATACTCCTTCAATCTCCCCTGTGCCGAAGCCCGCAGGGTTTTCAAACCGCGCTGCAAATGGCTCTTCACGGTGGCCACCGGCGCGCGCAGGGTTGCCGCAATCTCCTCCGGCGTCATATCTTCCTGGTAGCGCAGCAGGATCGCCGCCCGCTGACGCTCGGGCAATGCACCCATCATCTGCTCCAGCTCACGAGTTATCGCGTTGCCGCTGGCCAGGGAATCCAGCGGCAACCCGTGCGACTCTTCCAAATCGATCCACTTGCCTTCGTTCCATCCCGGATGCCTGCGATTCTTTCGCCGCAGCGCATCGACCGCGCGATGCATGGTCACCTGGCGCAGCCAGAATCGAACATGGTCGCCTGATCGCATCCGCTCCAGATTGCGATCCAGTTCGAGCAGCACATCCTGGGTCAGTTCCTCGGCCAGCCCCCGGTCTCCGGTCATTCGCAACGCCAGCGAAAAGACCATCGACTGGTGCTGGTCGATGAGAAGCTCAAAATCAAGCGCGGGAGAATCCGTTTGTCGCTCTTCGACCTGCACGGCCATGGTTTCTCCCCAGTACTTCTATCTTTTTATCCGCTGAGATGGGCCGCGCGGGATGCAGCGGAGGCAGATTCGACGGAAATTTCTTCCTGTCACAGACAGAGCAGCGATCCAATCGAAATCCTGGATGGCTGAGAACGGATATGGGACTTTGAATGGGGGTATTTCCGGAGGGTGAAAATATGGTAGGCACGAGGAGACTCGAACTCCTGACCTCTACCGTGTCAAGGTAGCGCTCTAACCAACTGAGCTACGCGCCTAATCAAATTGATTGTACCTCATCGGAGAGTTGACCCGGCTCGACCAGTCTGGATCGGCCTGGCGGAGAGCAGCGTTTTCTCCAGAGATCAGACCAGAAATCGGACCAGGGCCGGACCAAAGTCCAACCGGAGCAGCGCGGCGGCTGACCGAAGGCAGGAAGGCTCGGCAGCCGGCGAAAACATGCTGTAACATGCTTGTAAATGAGCTATAGTCGCGAAGCTACGGGACTGAATCTGGCAGCCATGGCTCCTCGTCGGGAGTTGTCAGGGCTGCGCACGGCTCCCAACCTGCTCACGCTGACGCGCATCCTGCTTTTGCCAATCCTGATTCTGGCAGTGCTTGACCGCAACTTTTCAGCCGCATTTCTGATGTTTCTGGTTGCCGCGCTGACCGACGCCATGGATGGCCTGCTGGCTCGCTGGCTGCGCCAGAGAAGTCGCCTGGGGCAGTATCTGGACCCGATTGCCGACAAGATTCTGCTCAGTTCGCTGTTTCTTGTCCTCACGCGGATGGGGATTCTGGAAACACGCGTGGCGGCCATTGTCTTCGGTCGGGATATTGGCATGTTGTGCGTGGCG
>JAJZFR010000447.1 GCA_021805265.1 Acidobacteriota bacterium
TGGATGATCAAGGTCGAGTTGGCCGACGCATCCCACTACGACGCGCTGCTCAGCGCCGCCGACTACGAAGCCTTCATCGCCGAAGAAACCGGAAAGTAACCATGCGCTACCTGCCAAAATCTCCCGCCGAACGCCGGGCCATGCTCGAGCGCGTCGGCGTTGCCTCGGCCGACGAACTCTTTCACGTCATCCCCGAGGAGTATCGCCTCACCCGCGACCTGGCCGTCCCGCGCCAGTTGGGCGAAAGCGAAATCATCGACCACTTCCGCCAGGCTGCCGCTAAAAACGCCGTCGGCTACACCAGCTTCCTCGGCGCGGGGTGTTATCGACACTATCGCCCCGTCGTCATCGATTCCCTCGTCCAGCGAGGAGAGTTCCTCACCAGCTACACACCCTACCAGGCTGAGATCACCCAGGGCACGCTCCAGGCCATCTTCGAGTTCCAGACCATGATCTGCGAACTGACCGGCATGGACGTAGCCAACGCCAGCATGTACGACGGCTCGACCGGCGCCGCCGAAGCCATCATGATGGCCACCCGCATCACCGGGCGCACCCACTCCGTCGTCGCCTCGACCGTTCATCCCGAGTATCGCGAGGTCATGAGCACCTATGCGCAGCATCAGGGGCTGCCCTCGTCCACGGTTGGCTACGACGCAAAATCCGGCCGCGTGAATCTCGATCTCCTCGATGCCTCGATCACCTCCGACACCGCATGTGTGCTGGTCCAGTCGCCCAATTTCTTCGGCATCCTCGAAGACATTCCAGCCATTGCCGCCATTGCCCACGCCAAAGGCGCGCTGCTCATCGTCTCGATTGCCGAGGCCATCTCGCTCGGCGTCGTGCGCCCGCCCGTCGAGGCCGATATTGTCTCCATGGAAGCGCAGTCCTTCGGCGTCGCAATCAGCTACGGCGGCCCCTACTGCGGCGTCATCGCCACCAAGGAAAAATTCATTCGCCAGATGCCGGGCCGTCTGGCCGGAGAAACTCGCGACGCCGACGGCAACCGTGGCTTCGTGCTCACGCTGGCCACGCGCGAGCAGCATATTCGCCGCGAAAAGGCTACCTCCAACATCTGCACCAACCAGGCCCTCGTCGCGCTCATGGCCACCATCTTCCTCACCGTCTACGGCAAGGAGGGCTTGCGCGAGCTGGCCCTGCACAATCTCGCCAAGGCCGACTTCGCCGCCGCCACTCTGGCCAGCCAGCCCGGCGCGCGCCTGCTCTTCGCCGGCAGCCCGCGCTTCAACGATTTTGTGCTCGCCACCGACGATGCGCCCTCAGCCGTCAACGCTCGCCTGCTCGAACAAAAAATCATCGGCGGCCTCGACCTCACCCGCTGGTATCCCGAGCTGGGCCACGCAACCCTCTGGTGCGCCACGGAACTGAACACACGCACCCAGATTGAAGCCGCCGCCAGCTCGCTGGCCGCAGCACCCGTGGAGGCTTAGGAACATGGCAAACGAAACTCTGAAACCATCCGCCGCGCCCGTCTCCGGCCCCACCCCGCGCAACACCACCCTCGGCAAGGTGCGCACCCACCCCACGCAAAACGAAGGTCTGATCTTCGAGAAGTCCTCACCCGGCAAGCGCGCCGTCAAGCTCCCGCCGCTCGACGTGCCCGAGGTCGATCCCGCTGCTCTGCTTGGCGAACACCTTCGCGCCGACCTCGGCTGCATGCCCGAGGTCAGCGAGATCGAGATCATCCGCCACTTCACACGCCTCTCCACCTGGAACTACGCCATCGACCTCGGCATGTATCCACTCGGCTCCTGCACCATGAAGTACAACCCACGCGTCAACGAGTTCATCGCCCGCATCGAGGGTCTGGCCGAGGCTCATCCCTACCAGCCGGAGTCGCTCGCTCAGGGTTCGCTCGAAGTCGTCTCCCTGCTCGAGCAGTGCCTCATCGAGATCACCGGCATGGACGCGATCACCCTCCAGCCCGCCGCCGGCGCGCACGGCGAGTTCACCGGAATCCTTCTCGTCCGCGCCTATCATGAGTCGCGCGGCAACGCCCGCCGCAAGGTGATCGTGCCGGATTCCGCGCACGGAACCAACCCGGCCACTGCGGCCATCTGCGGCTATGAGGTTCAGAACCTCAAGTCCAACGCCCTCGGCATGGTCGATGTCGCCGAACTCGAACGCATCGTCGATGAAGACACCGCCGCTCTCATGCTCACCAACCCCTCGACCATCGGCGTCTTTGAAAGCGAGATTCACAAGATCGCCGACGTGCTCCACGCCAAGGGGGCGCTGCTCTACATGGACGGCGCGAACATGAACGCCCTTGTAGGCAAGGCCCGGCCCGGCGACTTCGGCGTGGACGTGATGCACCTCAACCTCCACAAGACGTTTTCCACGCCCCACGGCGGCGGCGGTCCCGGCTCGGGCCCGGTCGCTTGCAAGGCCATTCTCGAGCCATTCCTGCCCACGCCCGTGCTGGCTCGGAAGCGGGACGGCAGCATGACCTGGAACTTCGACCGGCCCCAGTCCGTCGGCCGCGTCCGCGCCTTCTACGGCAACTACGGCATGTTCCTCCGCGCCCTCGCCTACATCCTCGCCAACGGACCCGACGGACTGCGCCAGACCACCGAAGATGCCGTGCTCAACGCCAACTACATCCGCGCCAGCCTCGAAGACCTCTACGATCTCCCCTACAAGACTGCCTCCATGCACGAGGTCGTCTTCAGCGACCGGCGTCAGGCGGCGCGCGGCGTCAGGACCGGCGACATCGCCAAGCGCATCATCGATTACGGCTTTCATCCTTTCACTGTCAGCTTCCCCATGATCGTCTCCGGCGCGCTGATGATCGAGCCGACCGAAAGCGAATCGAAGGAGGAGCTTGACCTCTTCATCGAGGCCATGCGCTCCATCGCCCAGGAGGTCGAGCAATCGCCCGAGCTGGTCAAACACGCCCCCCACTCCACCCGCGTCTCCCGCCTCGACGAAGCCACCGCCGCGCGCAAGCCCATCCTCCGCTGGCGGCCAACCGCGCTGTCATCACAGCCTGTCGAGTAGAAGCCACGGGCACGGGCACGGGTGGGACTGGGGCACAAATGCGGGTGACGAATGCGAATGCGGGTGCGAGTGACGAATGCGGGTGCCCCACATCTCGCTTCTGAGATGTGGGTATAAAGTATCGCGGGTGCCCCACATCTCGCTTCTGAGATGTGGGTATAAAATATCGCCATGCCAAAGTCACTCGTGCGATACCAGAAGACTGGCGACCTACACTTCGTCACCTTCAGTTGTTACCGCCGACGGCCCTATCTGTGCCACGCTCACACGAGAGACCTCTTCGAGCGCTCCCTCGATGCCATGCGGATTCGTTACGATTTCTCCATCCGTGGCTACGTGGTCATGCCCGAACATGTCCATCTGCTGGTAACGGAACCGAAGAAATGTCCTTTGTCCAAAGCCGTGCAGGCGCTCAAAATATCCGTTGCCGTGCAGCGCGACGAACGTCCATTCTGGCTGGCCCGCTATTACGACTTCAATGTGTTCACCACTCCAAAACACATCGAGAAACTCAAATACATTCATCGCAACCCGGTAACGCGCGGATTGGTGGAAAAACCGGAGGATTGGGCGTGGTCTAGCTTTCGCCATTACTCTACCGGGGAGATCGGTGCGGTCGAAATCGAATCCTGGTGGAAAGATGCGCGACGAACGTCGGTCTTGTCCGAAACCCACATCTCAAAAGCGAGATGTGGGGCACCCCAACACCTGGCAACCCAAGCCGTAGCACCCGAAGCCGAACCCACGCCCTGATCGCGCCCTGTGCCAGTCCGGCGAGGGATTTTTCCCGGCGTAGTGATTTTTTCCTATAGAATTCGGGCAAGATTGCAATCCACTCTGCCGAGAACTGGAGAAACTGCTTTGACAAAACTACGATTTGGGAATCGCCCGTCCTGTCTGCGGAACATGGCTGCGGCGGCTACGCTTTCGCTCTGCTGGGGAGCGACGCCAGCCCTCCATGCGCAGAGCGCCGATCCCTACGCGGAAAAGCAGCCCGCCGCTGAGACTCTCGACATGGCCGCCTACCAGCAGATCCGCGACGAAGGGCTCAACCGCTCCCACGTCATGGACTTTGCCTACGCGCTGATGGACGGCATCGGTCCGCGCCTCACCGGCTCGCCCAACCTGGCCAAGGCCAACGCATGGACCCGCGACACGCTTACCAAAATCGGCCTCAGCAATGCCCACCTCGACGACTGGGGCGAATTCGGCATGGGCTGGCAGCAGTTGAATACCTGGGCGCGCATGACCACCCCGGACACCGCCGTGCTCATCCTCCAGGCCACGCCCTGGTCGCCCGCGACGCCCGGCCCGGTCACCGCCGACGTGGTCCCCGTAACGCTTCAGACCGACAAGGACTTCGACGCCTACAAGGGCAAGCTGGCGGGCAAGATCGTGCTCTTTGGGCCGATGCGCCCAACTCCGCCCCTGGACAAGGCGCTCTTTGAGCGCTACACCGACCAGCAGCTCGAGGAGATCGCGAACTTCCCCGTCTCGGCCAGCACCGGTGGCGGCGTGGACCCGGCCATGCAGGCGCGTCTTGCCGCCTACATCGAGCGCCGCAAGATCATCGACAAAGTCGCCCAGTTCTTCACCGACGAAAAAGTCGCTGCGGTCATCGTGCCCAGCCGCGACGCCAGAGATGGCGGCGGCTCCGGCGGAACCTTCTTTGACGACAACGGCGCAGCCCTCGGCACGGCTCCCTACAAAGCCGAGCATCGCGTCAACGTTCCTGTCGCCGTGGCCGCAATCGAAAGCTATGGCCGCCTCTATCGGCTCACCCAGGCCCACGTCCCGGTCCAGGTCCAGATCGACATCGAAACCAGGTTCACCGGAGAACACGAGCATGGCTTCGACACCATCGCCGAAATCCCCGGCACCGATCCCGCGCTCAAGGACCAGGTAGTGATGGTCGGCGGTCATCTCGATAGCTGGATCGCCGGCACCGGAGCCACCGACAACGGTGCCGGCACCGTCGTCGCCATGGAGGTCATGCGCATCCTCATGGCCCTCCACGTCCATCCCCGGCGCACCATTCGCATCGCCCTCTGGACCGGCGAGGAAGAAGGCATCTTCGGCTCGAAGGGCTACTGCACCGAGCACTTCGGCTCGGCCAGGCTCTCGACCGCTCCCGATCAGCTAGCCCTGCCCGAGTACATGCGTCGCGCCGACAGTCCGCTCGAGGTCAAGCCCGAACAGAAGCTCATCTCCGGCTACTTCAACGTGGATAACGGCTCGGGCAAAATTCGCGGCGTCTACACCCAGGGCAACACCGCAATGGCCCCGATTTTCGCCCAGTGGATCGCCCCGCTCAAGGACCTCGGCGTCACCACCATCACCAACCGCAACACCGGCGGCACCGATCACCTGAGCTTCGACGCGGTCGGCATTCCCGGATTCCAGTTCATCCAGGACCCGCTCGATTACGAGACGCGCACCCACCACTCGAACGAGGATACGGTCGAGCGGCTGCAACCGGCGGACCTCAAGCAGATCGCCACCGTCGAGGCCATCTTCGTCTACAACGCGGCCATGCGCGACCAGATGCTGCCGCGCAAACCGCTGCCCAACCCCGTCGCCGAGCAGCAGGATCGCAAGCCGCTCGAAGGCATCTATCCCGGCGTGATCGCGCCGGCACCGCCCACAACAAAATAGAGCCACTCGCCCACAACATCGCCCGACCTGCAACCCGAATCCGCGCCCCAGGCATCTTACAAGCCTGTGTCCGGATTCGGGTTTTGGCGCTCGCAGGCCCGGAAGCTCGATTCAGATTCTCATCTCTGTGACAGAACTCCGCCCGACAGCGGACTATAATTCCTGTAATTCGCTGCGTAACCCGACCTTGAAATCAGCAATCGCCGGCAACGGATCAACCCCCGCGCTGGCAGGAGAAGACCGATGACCCCCCTTAGCCAATTGCCCGCCTGGAAGGCGCTCGAAGCCCATGCCGCAACCATGCAAACCAGGCACCTGTGCGAACTCTTCGCCGAAGACCCGAAGCGCGGCGAGCGGTTCAACGCCGAGGCCAGCGGCCTGTTTCTCGATTACTCCAAGCACCGCATCACCGACCAGACGCTGAAGCTCTTCGCCGCGTTGGCCGAGGCAAGCGGTCTCGAAGAGCGCCGCGCAGCCATGTTTCGCGGCGACAAGATCAACATCACCGAAAATCGCGCCGTCCTCCACACCGCCCTCCGCGCCCCGCGCGAAGCCGTCATCGAGGTCGATGGCGTCAACGTCGTCCCCGGCGTACATGCCGTGCTCGACAAGATGGCCGCCTTCTGTGACGCTGTCCGCTCCGGAGCATGGACCGGCTTCACCGGCAAGCCCATTCGCAACGTCATCAATATCGGCATTGGCGGCTCGGACCTCGGCCCGGTCATGGCCTATGAGGCCCTGCGCCACAACTCCCAGCGCGCGCTGACCTTCCGCTTTGTCTCGAATGTTGATGGCTCCGACTTCGCGGAAGCGGTCCACGGCCTGGACCCGGAAGAGACCCTCTTCATCGTTTCGTCCAAGACCTTCACCACGCTCGAAACCATGACCAACGCCCACACCGCGCGCGTCTGGTCGCTGGCCAAACTCAAGGAACACTCCGCCGTCGCCCGCCACTTTGTCGCCGTCTCCACCAACGCAACCGAGGTCGCCAAGTTCGGCATCGACACCGCCAACATGTTCGGCTTCTGGGACTGGGTCGGCGGACGCTACTCGATGGACGCGGCCATTGGTCTCTCCACCATGCTGGCCATTGGCCCGGAAAACTTCCGCCGCATGCTGGCCGGCTTCCACGCCATGGACGAGCACTTCCGCACAGCGCCTCTCGAACAAAACCTGCCCTTCCTCATGGGCATGCTCACCCTCTGGTACACCAGCTTCTTCGGTGCCGAAACCGTCGCCGTGCTGCCCTATGACAACTACCTCAAGCGCTTCCCGGCCTACCTCCAGCAGCTCACCATGGAGTCCAACGGCAAACACGTCACGCTCGACGGCCGCCGCGTCGATTACCAGACCTGCCCCATCTTCTGGGGCGAGCCAGGCACCAACGGCCAGCACAGCTTCTATCAGCTCATCCACCAGGGAACCCGCCTCATCCCCTGCGACTTCATCGGCTTCGCCCAGTCGCTCAATCCCCTGGGGAATCATCACGACGTGCTCATGTCCAACATCTTTGCCCAGGCCGAAGCGCTGGCCTTTGGCAAGACCCCCGATCAGGTGCGCGCCGAGGGCACTGCCGAGTGGCTGGTTCCTCATCGCACCTTCGAGGGCAACCGTCCCAGCTCCGTCCTGCTCGCCGAAAAAATGACGCCTGAGATTCTCGGCCAGCTTGTTGCACTCTATGAACACAGCGTCTTCGTTCAGGGAGTCATCTGGCAGATCGACTCCTTCGATCAGTGGGGCGTTGAACTGGGCAAGGTGCTGGCCGTGCGCATCATTCCTGAACTCGAAAGCCCCACCGAGCCGGAACTCAAACACGACAGCTCCACCAACGCGCTCATCCGCCGCTATCGGCGCATGAAACATCGCAGCTAACGCCACGCGTACTACTGCACCGCGCGGTCGGCTTGCTGTTCGGAATGAAACTTTTCACCGAACGCCCCGCGCCGTACAATCAGACCTGAAGGAGTCTTCCCTATGCCCTACGAACTTGCACCCCTGCCCTACGACTACGCGGCCCTCGAGCCTTTTATCGACGCCGATACCATGCGCTTCCACCACGACAAGCATCACCAGGCCTACATCAACAACGTGAACGCGGCGCTGGCCAGCCATCCCGACCTGGCCGCCAAATCCGTCGATGATCTGGTGCGCGACCTCGCCTCGGTGCCCGAGGCCATCAAGCCTGCCGTGCGCAACAACGGCGGCGGACACTCCAACCACTCCATCTTCTGGTCCATCATGGGCCCGGTCGGCACCCCCGGCGTGGGCGGGGAACCCACCGGCGCGCTCGCCGCAAAGATCACCGAAGACTTCGGCAGCTTCGAGGAATTCAAGAAGGCATTCAACGAGGCGGGCGTAAAGCAGTTCGGCTCCGGCTGGGCATGGCTCGTCCTCGTCGATGGCAAGCTCAAGGTCATGAGCACCGCCAACCAGGATTCGCCGCTCACCCAGGGACACTACCCCATCCTGGGCAACGATGTCTGGGAACACGCCTACTACCTCAAATACCAGAACCTGCGCCCCAAGTACCTCGAAAACTGGTGGAACGTGGTCAACTGGACTGAAGTCGCCAAGCGCTTCGCCACCGCCAAGGGCTGAATCCACTCACCTTCCAAAACCCCATCGCGCTCACGAGTCCTGCCGCATCGGCACTCGTGAGCGCGATTTCCGTTTCCGGCAAACCTGCATCCACCGCAACTCTTTCCGCGTATTGTGGTTAGAGAATGCAGGAGACGCAATCATGAAACTCCGTACACAATTCCCCGCTGTAGTTTTTCTGCTCATGCTTTCCGGCCTCGCTTCCGCCGCTCGAGCACAAAGTTTTCTCATCAGCCAGAACGGTAAATCCGTCGGCAGCGCTTCGCTCACCCTTACTCGTTCCGCTCAGGGCTATGCCGCTTCCTCCACCGGCTCGATCGTCATGAACGGCCTGAACCTCAGCTTCACCGAGACCGCGTCCTTCAGCCCCAACAATCACATTCGCAGCGTCCAGCTCAACGGCCAGGTCAACGGAACGCCGGTAACCATCAGCACCCGGCCCACCGGCCAGCAGTTCCTGATGAACATCTTCGCCAACGGACAGCGCTACAACACCCCGCTCGCCTATCACACCCAGGCTGTCTTTTTTCCCGACTTCGACCCAGCCGCGCTGACCATGATGGTCCGCCTCGGAGCAGCCCACAACAACGCAAACCTCTGGGCTATCATTCCCAAACAGACCGGCTCCATCGTACCCATCCAGATTGCCACCGACCCGGACATGCAGGGCAAGCTCAACAATCAAACCATCGCCGTCCACCACTTCACCATCAACATGAACGACAGCACCATCGAGGTCTTCAGCACCCCAACCAACGACATCATGCAGGCCGAGTGGACCAACGAAGCCTTCGCTCTGGTCCATGAGGGATTCGTGCTCACCCCGCCCGCGCATCCCACCGTCGCCCCGCCGAAACCGCCGCCCACCAGCCAGCAGAATCCGCAGCCCGGCCAGCAAACCAATCCGCAACAAAACCAGCCCCAGTAAATGCAGCCACTACGCTTCAGTCCACCCACTCGCGCTCGAGCATCTTCAACGATGCGACTGACAGCTTCGCACGCCTTACCCTGAAAATGTCGGGTGCCCCAGGTCCCCCGGCAACTTCGGGGACCTGGGTGGGAGGTCGTCGAGCCTCGACGACAGCACCAGTACAAATGCTCTATTTGCGACGACGCCCTTTCGCCTGGAACTTGCGTCGCCCGGCGGGCCGCGTCGCGTCCTTCGGCGGTCGAAATCCGGGCTTCGCGGGCCGCGGTTTCGCCGCCGCTTTCGCTGGCTTCCCGGCTTTTTTCCCCGCGCTCTTGAGCGCCGGAGTCAGCGCCGTGTCGATCAGCGCAAACTGTAGTTTCCGCTCAAAGGCCAGTACGCGATCCAGCACCACGCGCACCAGATCCCCGGCCCGATAGCGAATTCCCCCATGTGCGCCAATAATCTCGCGCGTCTGTTCGCGATAGCTGAAGCGGTCTCCGGGCAGCGTCTCGATCGGCACCAGCCCCTCGACAAACATATCCTTCAGCTCCACAAACAACCCGTACTTCGCCGCGTTCAGGATCATCGCGTCAAACTCCTCGCCAACCCGATCCTCCATGAAGCGAACCTTCTTCCACTCGATCAGCTCGCGCTCCGCCTCCGCCGCGCGCCGTTCCGTCTGCGAAGTCTCCCCCGCAATCGCCGCCAGCTCGGCCAGCGGAATCGGTGGCTCCCCAGCCCATGCCTGCTTCTCGCTGTTTGCGGCCCCCGAGGCGTTCGACGGATTCGCGCGCATTTCATTCGGGTGCATTTCATTCGGATGCGTCCAGGGCGAGCGCTGGCGATCCGCCCCCAATCTCACTTCACTCCGAGCGCCTGCTCGCAGCAGCGCCTTCAGAATGCGGTGAACAATTAAATCTGGATACCGCCGAATCGGCGAAGTAAAGTGCGTATAGCTCGGCGAGGCCAGCGCAAAATGCCCCTCGTTGACCTCCGAGTAGCGCGCCTGCTTCAACGATCGCAGCATCAGGTAACTCAGAATCCGCTCCTCCGGCTTCCCGCTGATCTTTGCCGACAGCTTCTGATACATCCGCGGCGTAACGTCGATGTGCTCTGGCACCTCGATGGCCCGCGCGTCCCGCTGGTTGCCCCCGCGGCGCTGCTGCTCCCGCCGCTCGCCGCGCGGCTGAAATCGCTTCACCGGCAGCGCACCCAGCCCCAGCGAATAACCAAACGCCGCCGCCGCGTCTT
>JAJZFR010000323.1 GCA_021805265.1 Acidobacteriota bacterium
CGTCCAGCCGCTCGACGTACAGGTCCTGCACGTCGGCGTACAGCGCCGTAAATCCCCACGCGATATGCTCGTTGTGCCCGGCCACTACCAGCGGCATCCCCGGCAGCGTCACCCCGGCCACGTGCAGTCCCGGAGCCTCCAGCTCGGCCATGAACCAGATATTGGGCACCGTCAGGTCCAGGTGCATGTCATTCGAGAGCAGCGGCTTCCCGCTCGCCGTGTGCTTGCCCGCGATCACCCAGTTGTTCGACCCCGGCGTACAACCCGCGCACCCCGGCAAACCCATCGCCCGCCGCAAACCCGCCAGATCAGCCGCCGTCGGAAGGTCGCCAGGCGCGGCAGCGCCAGCCCTCGTCTCCTTGCCTGTCAGAATCGCTCCATTCCGGCTCTGGTTCAGGTCTTCGTCCGGCGCGTCGGGCGAGGGATGCGGCTCCGTCATGTCCGCCACAGCGCTCGTCGGCGGCTGATCCCGCCACGAACCTACCGGATAAAGGTCCGCTTCCAGCCTGGGATTGTTCAGGTCCGCCGCGATCCGCTCCCGGGCCAGCTTTGCGTCCCAATGGGTATCCAGCATCTGGACCATGTTCATCCCGATCAGCACCGTATCCTCGCCCCGCCATGGACGCGGGCGATAGTGCATCAGGCGAAACTCGACCGGCAGCCGGTGCGCATTCTCCGCCAGATACAGATTCACTCCCCGCGCGTACTGCTGGTAGCGGTGCTGCTCGTCGGCGGGCAGGCTGCGATACACCCGGTCGGCCACGTTGCCAAACTGCAACACTCGCTGCATCCGGTCGTGATCGAGCGCCCCCCGGCCCAGAATCTCCGCCAGCTCCCCTGCCGCGTTCCGCCGCAGCATGTCCATCTGCCACATGCGCTCCTGGGCGGTTACGTAGCCCTGCGCCAGCATCAGGTCGTCCTGGTTCGCCGCCTCGATGTGCGGCACCCCATGTGCGTCTCGCCGCACCAGCACCGGGGCCGACAACCCATCCAGCGTCAACTCTCCGTCCACTACCGCCAGCGAGGCCACCATCGCCCGGTGAATCCACACCACTCCGGCCGCGCCCAGCGCCAGCAGCAACGCAATCGCCAGCGCCGCCAGTGCTGTCGCGCTCAACACCGCCGTGCGCACTCGGAATCGTTTCACAAAGGAAAAACCGTCGCTCAAAATCTGCTCCCGGCGCCGCGCGCAGCACGTTCCACGGCATCTTCCGTCCCTGCCGCCCACTCCAAGCAGAATAGCCTGACCAACGCCAGCTAGAAAGCGGAATCTCGACACCCACGCCTGCCGTAGCTGAGAAAAAGCAGAATCAGAACCAGCACCAGGAGGGGAAGGATCGCGAGACTACCCTCCGGTCCCGTCGCACCGCCGCTCCACAGCAGGTTTCCCACCGGCTGCGTACTCAGCCAATGCCCCTTCGGCACAACCCCGCTATCCGGCGTCCCGTAGAAAAACGTCTGCGCCCAGTCCCACCCAGCATGAAACCCGATCGCCCACCACGCCGACCCCGTCCACCGGACAGAGCAGCAGAAGACCACTCCAATCCCCGCCGCCGCGCCTACCCCGATCCAGCCCTCCCCGCGATTGCTCCAGTGAATTGCTCCAAACGCTGCCGAACTCGCCAGCGCCGCGGCCCACCAGCCCCCATCTCCACCGCCAAAGCCCCGATGCAGCGTCCGCAGCAGGTAACAGCGAAACATTCCTTCTTCAAACAACGCCACCAGCAGAAATCCCGCTCCCCACGCCAGCGCGTTCCCCAGCACGGAAATCCCTGCCAGCGCGCGCGGCCCAAACCCGATCCAGCCGCCCGCCCACAACCCCGCAAGAAGCACCGTAAGCGCCAGAAAACCACCCGCCGCTCCCGCGCCAAGGTGCCTCAGTAGCCGCTTGTCCGCCAGGTTGTACTCGCCCAGCCGCCGCTTCTCCACGAGAGCCATCGCCAGCAACGCGCCCGCCAGCCCAAAGACGCTGATCCCCTCCTGCGCCAGCAGCGCGCTGGCCGAAAGCCCATGCGCCAGCTCGGCCACCTGGGCCTCAACCCCATGGCCCGAGATCAAAATATCCAGAAATTCTCCGACCGAAAGGAACAAAAAAAACGCTGTCAGAAACAGCGCAATCGACCAGCCCGCCCGCAATCCGTCCCGCCCAAAGAGAACCCGGTTCATCGCCCGCGTCTCAAATGGCACGGGCAGCTCAGGCGACTCGGCCTGCTCGTGCGCAGCGTCCGCCGCCGTAAACACAGGCCCGCCTGCGTTCCGCTGCTCGGGATTCTCGTCCGCGCTCTGCGGCTGCTCGCTCATAGCTTCCCACCGGTGTCTCACCTGGCGAATCCGGGTGCCCCAGGTCTCGCTTCTGAGACCTGGGATACGCCACAAAACACAAAAATCAGCGGTCAATAATATCTGCTGTCAATGAAATTTGCGGTCAATGCCCTAGCTGAACAAATCCTTCATCTTGCTGATCATGTTCCGCGAGGTCGGCTTGTTCTCGATTTCCATGCTCTCCGCAAGCTGCCTGACCAGCTCACGCTGGGT
>JAJZFR010000289.1 GCA_021805265.1 Acidobacteriota bacterium
ACCTGCGGCAACAGCTCCGCCACTCGCGCCACCTTCCCCGCCGGCTCCATCCAGCTATATTCCGGCCCGTTCGTATTGTCCGGCTCGTTCCACATATCCCACGCCAGTATCCGGTCGTCCGTCGCAAACGCCCCGACCACCCCTTTCACATAAGCCTCCAGCCGAGGCTGCGCCGCCGGGTCCATCAGCGCAATCTTTCCCGGACTCTGCACCCACCCCGAGTTGTGCACCCCAGGAATTGGTGGCCGTTGCGGTCCCAGCTTCGGATACGGATCCCAGACAGAATCGAACAGCACAAACACCGGCCGGATATGGTGCCGCGCCGCAATCGTCAGAAACGTATTCATCCGCTGCTGCATCCCGACTGCGTCCTGCTGCCAAACCAGGTCATGCAGGAAGACCCGCATCGTCTTCATCCCCACACCCTCGGCGTAGCCAAGCTCGCGGTCGATCGTCACCGGGTCAAACGTAGCTCCTTGCCACATCTCCAGTTGATTGATCGCGTTCGACGGCAGAAAATTCCCGCCCGTAAGCATCGGCGGCTGTTTGGCCTGCCACGCCGCCGCCTGCGCCTCTGTCCATCGATCCCGCGCCAGGGCAGGGAAGCAGCCCGCGAAAACCACGAAAAACGCAACCAGAAGAACAGGGAAGCGACACCCTGATACACGCCCGAAAACCGACCAGAAACGCATGTTGTAGGCTCCAGAAATGCGGCACAGTTGAACCACCGCCGCGACTGCCGAGAATACCACAGCAGCGCCTATACTGAACGGGTATCGCCGACGTCTCAATCCATCTCGGCAATCCACCTCGGAGTCACGCCAGCCATGCCCGACCAGGCCCTCGAATACGCCCGTGCCAATCGACCACGATTTCTCGAAGAACTGAAAGCCCTCCTGCGCATCCCCTCGGTTTCCACCGACCCCGCCCACGCCCCGGACGTCCGCCGCGCCGCCCAATCCCTCGCCGCCGAACTCGAGCGCATCGGCATGGAAAACGTCCGCCTGATCGAGACCTCAACCCCCACCCGAAACGGTCATCCGCTGGTCTACGCCGACTGGCTTCACGCCCCCGACGCACCAACCGCGCTGCTCTACGGCCACTACGACGTCCAGCCGCCCGACCCGCTCGACGAGTGGCTGTCCCCGCCCTTCGAGCCAACTGAGCGCGACGGAAATCTCTACGCCCGCGGTGCCGTCGATGACAAAGGCCAGATGTACATGCACCTCAAGGCCCTCGAATCGCTCCTCGCCGCCGAGGGCCGCCTGCCGCTCAACGTCCGCGTAATCCTCGAAGGCGAAGAGGAGGTCGGCGGCGAAGGCATCGCCGCCTTTGTCGCCTCCCATCCACCTGAATTGCAAGCCGACTTCGCCCTCGTCTCCGACACCGAGATGTTTGCGCCCGGCCTGCCTACGCTCTGCGTCGGCCTGCGCGGCATGATCTACACCGAAATCGAAGTTCGCAGCGCAAAGACCGATCTCCACTCCGGCATGTACGGCGGTGCCGCGCCCAATCCTTTCTTCGCGCTCGCCCACATCATCGCCAGCCTCAAAGACCAATCCGGCCGCATCCTCATCCCCGGCATCTACGACGACATCGCGCTGCCTGACCCTCAGGAGCTAGCCGCCTGGCAAGCCCTGCCCTTCGACGAGGACCACTTCCGCGCCTCCGAAGTCGGAGCCAAAGCTCTCGTTGGCGAGACTGGCTACTCCGTCCTTGAACGTATCTGGGCGCGCCCCACCCTCGAGGTCCATGGCATGCCCGGCGGCTTCACCGGCATCGGCGCAAAGACCGTCATCCCCGCCAAAGCCATGGCCAAGCTCTCCATGCGTCTCGTCCCCGGAATGAACGCCGCAACAACCTTTGCCCGCCTCAGCGACTATGTGCAACAGATAGCCCCGCCCGCCGTCGAGGTTGCCGTCCGCCTGATCCACTCCGGCGAACCCTGCCTCATCCCGGTCGACAACCCCTTCATCCATGCCGCTACCGATGCCATGCGCCAGGTATGGGGCAGGGAAACTGTCTTTGTCCGCAGCGGCGGCAGCATTCCCATCGTCGGCGATTTCGCGCGACATCTTGCACTGCCCACCGTCATGATGGGCTTCGGCCTGCCCGACGACAACCTCCACGCCCCCAACGAAAAATTTCATCTCCGGAACTTTTACCTCGGCATCGAATCCATCCTCCGCTTCCTTCAGTTGGCTGGCCGAGCCTCATGACAGCAGCCGCCAGTTGCCCCAATCGAGCGGTTGCCGCGCATGCTGAAGGCTTCGTCCTCGCCGGTGGCTACTCCTCGCGTATGGGCCGTGACAAAGCTCTCATCGAGTTCGCTGGCCAGCCGCTCATCGCCATCGCCATCTACACCCTCCAGCAGGCTGGCCTGCCCGCCAGAATCGCTGGTTCTCGCGCCAATCTCGAAGTCTTCGCCGAGGTGATTCCGGACACTTTCCTCGATCTAGGCCCGCTCGCGGGCGTCCATGCCGCCCTTGCCGCAACCCACGCCGAGTGGTCCGTCATTCTCCCCGTCGATA
>JAJZFR010000229.1 GCA_021805265.1 Acidobacteriota bacterium
TCTGGTGCTCGTTCAGGTAGGCAGTCATTCCGGTGCCAACCACGTTGAACCAGCTTCGGACGTACTGGCTGATGTTCGACGAGATGGGGTCAGAAAACGGCGGAATCCAGATGCGCGCCGGAAACGGTGCCGTCTGATGCTGGCAGTAGAAAATGGCGGGGCTGTACTCAAGCTCGGTCCTGGTCACCACCTGCGACTCTTTCATGTTGAGCATGTATCCGTCGCGATTGTTGTCATGGCCAACGTAATCCTGAAAAAGCCAGGGCATGGGGCTGACCTCATACTGTGTTCCCAGATTTTTGCGATACCAGGAGACCACCATGTCCTGCCCATCCGGGTTGAGGGTGGGATAGAGCAACAGGATGACATTGTTCAGAATCCGGTCAACCTCGGGATCGCCCTCTGCCGAGAGCAGCTTGTAGGCCAGCACCATCGAGTGCTGCGGACCGGCAACTTCGTTGGCGTGCAACCCGCCGTCGATATGGATGATGACTTTGGCCGACTGCGACAGGGCCTTGGCCGAGCCGTCGTCCAGTCCCTGGGCCATCGAGAGCCGCTTGGTGTCTGCTTTCCACTCATCCAGCCGGGCCAGGTTCTCCGGCGACGAGATCACCGCAATCTCGACATCGCGGCCTTCCGTCGTTTTGCCGACGGTAAACATCTTCATGCGGTTGGAGTGCGCGGCCAGCGCGTGAAAATACTGAATCTCTTCCTCGTAGCTGGCCAGGTAATAATCGTCGCCGGGGTTATGCCCCAGTACGGAAACCGGCGTGGGAACAGCGGGAGACTGCCCCAATCCGCGCAAGGCAACCAGCGCAAGCAAAGCCGCGACCGAAAGCGAACCCAGGGAAACACTTCTCAGCGACATAACCAACTCCCCCTATTCCGTTGGGCGGTTGCCGACAAGAGCATTCCGCCATTTTTCCATTCCTCGAAAGCGATGCCTAAAGCTAACACACGAACTCATCCCGCCGGGTACAAAAAACCGTAGCGGAGTTGGGCCAATCCCCGGTTGCTTCTATACTTGGATTTCGAGAGATTTTCCCAGGCGGTGATGGATGAGCGGAAGCGTGGCGACAGTTTCCATGGAAGAGGTGGAGCGGGTGGCGGAGTTGGCCAATCTCGAGCTGGCGGCGGACGAAAAGCCGCTCATGCAGCGCGACCTGAACGCCATCCTTGGCTACGTGGCTCAGTTGAATGGGCTGGACACGACGGGCGTTGAGCCACTGGCGCAGATTGGCGATCTGTTTGCCGCCGAAGCTGGCGACGCGGGCCGCGGCGCGGAGCTTCGTGCCGATGCGGTGGCCGGTTCCCTGGATCGTGCAAGCGTAATGGCCTCCGCTCCCGAGACGGATGGCGCGTTTTTCAAAACGCCAAAAGTGATTGAGCGCTGAAAATGCAGCCCTCGGGTTGCCGGATTGAAAGGGAGACGAGCGAGATTGTGACGACCGATACCTTACTGGAAAAGCCCGCGACGATTGCTGTTCTGCGCGCGGGCATTGTGTCCCGCACGACAACGGCGACGGCTCTGGCCGAGTCGTATTTCGCCCGCATTGACGAGCATAATCCGCTGGTGAATGCGTATCTCTCGCTCACGCGAGAGGAGGCGCTCGATCAGGCTGGGCAGATCGACGCGATGGCCGCGCGCGGAGACGAACTGCCCGCGCTCGCCGGGATTCCGATGGGCGTCAAGGACGTGCTCGCGATGCGCGGCACGACGGCCACGGCGGGGTCGCGGATTCTGGAGGGCTACCGTCCGCCCTATGATGCGACCGCAGTACAGCGGCTCCGCGCGGCGGGCGCGGTGCTGCTGGGCAAGCTCAATTGCGACGAGTTTGCCATGGGTTCCTCGAACGAGAATTCAGCTTATGGCCCGGTGCGCAATCCTGTGGATACGGAGCGCGTTCCGGGCGGCTCGAGCGGTGGCTCGGCGGCTGCGGTCGCGGCCAATCTCGCTGTGGCCACGCTGGGCACGGATACGGGCGGCTCCATTCGTCAGCCCGCCAGTTTTTGCGGCGTGGTCGGCGTGTTGCCGACCTATGGTCGCGTCTCGCGTTACGGGCTGATTGCCTTTGCTTCATCGTTGGATCGCGTGGGGCCGTTCACGGCCAATGTGGTCGATGCCGCTGCGGTTTTGAGCGTACTGGCCGGGCACGACGCGCACGACGCCACCAGCTCGCGGCAGCCTGTGGGGGACTACGCTGCAGAGCTGAACAAGAGCGTTACGGGCCTGCGCATCGGCATCCCCGACGAGTATTTCGCCGAGGGTCTGGACCCCGAGGTTCGCGCGGCCATCGAGGCCGGGATCGATGCGCTGCGCGACGCTGGCTGCGAGATCAAACGGATCAGCCTCAAACATACCCAGTACGCGATTCCGGTCTACTATCTGGTGGCTACTGCCGAAGCGAGCGCGAATCTGGCGCGCTTTGACGGCGTGCGCTTCGGGCACCGGTCGAAGAGCGCAACCAATCTCTCGTCGATGTACAGGCTCTCGCGCGACGAGGGTTTTGGCGCGGAGGTCAAGCGGCGCATTCTGCTCGGCACCTATGCTCTCAGCGCGGGCTACTACGATGCCTATTACAAAAAAGCCCAGCAGGTGAGGCGGATTCTGGCCGAGGAGTTCATGACGGCCTTTGGCGAAGTGGACGCAATCGTCACGCCGACCGCCCCGACCGCTGCCTTCAGGCTCGGCGAAAAAACGGACGATCCACTGGCCATGTATCTGGCCGATATTTACACCGTCACTGCGAGTCTGGCGGGCATTTGCGGCTTGTCGGTGCCCTGCGGTGCCACCTCGACAGGATTGCCGGTGGGGATGCAGATACTAGGGCCGCACTTTGGCGAAGGGACGGTCTTTCGCGTCGCTGCTGCCGTCGAGCGGACCCTTGCGGTTGCTGATGGTGCTGAAGCGGAGTAAAGTGCAAAAGCAGCCAAACGAGCATATTCCGACAGGAGCGTAACCGATGAGCGCAGCGGGTCGAGTGAGTGGTCTGGCAACCGTGCTTGTCGTTTTCTCACTCGCGACCCTTTCGCTGGCAGCGGCGGAGCGCAAAACTCGCGCGGTGACGCTGGGCGTGGTCCATGTGGTGCCTTACTCGAAGGAGGGCGATCCGGCAGGATCGAACGGCGACGAGAAGACGCTGAAGACGCGCCCGCTGATGGTGGATGGCCGCGTGACCGAGTGGACGACCGGCGACGCACACGAGGTGACCGACCGCAGCTTTGTGGTGCGCAGAGCGTTGCGCGTGAACGACGCGCTGCCCGGCGAAAAGACTGACAAGGCTGGCCATTGGGTGTGGCAGCGCGGGCCGTGGCTGCTGGTGGACCGCGCGACAGGGCACGTCACTCCGCTCAAGCTCCCGGAGTACGATCCCTCGGCGAGCGATGTGACATGGTTTCGCGATTACGCAGCCTATTGCGGCGTCAGCGCCTCAGGCAAGAGCCTCTATGCCGTCGTGACTCAGATCGCGGTGCGCAAGCCGGTGGTCAGGAAGAAACTCGGAGCCTATGACGCGGAGCATCATCTTGCGCCGGTGTGTGCCGAACCGGTCTGGCAGCGCGAACCGCTCCGTGTCGCTTTTCAGCCCACCGGCAAAGGCGTCCAGAGCTTTGACCTCACAGGAAATTCGGCGGTGCTGGTCGAGGGTGGCGATGAGCCGGAGGAGCCTCCGGCTGCGAATGGCGATCAAAAGCCTGCTCTGAAATCAACTCCCGGCGCGGCGGCGACGGCAGCGCCCCAGCGCTGACGGACGACAGCCCGACCGCTGGCAACCCCGTCCTGCGCCGAAGAGCGATGGGTGCGAGAGAAGAGGTAATTCGTGGAAGATTTTGATCAATTGCTGGTTGAGGCCGAGGCGGCGCATGGCCACCTTTGCGCGGGGCAGATTCTCGGCGTTCGCATGGCCATGCTGGCCTGCCGCAGGCTGGGCATCGCGGACCCGCGCGGCGCAGATCGCAAAAAGCTGGTCTGTTTTGTCGAGATCGACCGCTGCGCCACCGATGCGATCGGGCTGGTGACGGGCTGTCGGCTGGGCCGGCGCGCACTCAAGTTCCGCGACTGGGGCAAGATGGCCGCGACTTTTGTGAATCTGACTTCCGGATCTGGGTTGCGCGTTGTCGCCCTCGAAAACTCGCGCGAACTCGCCCGCGCGCGTTTTCCGGAGATCGACAACGCAGGCATGCAGCAGAAGCTGGCCTACCGGGAGTTGAGCGACGCGGAGTTGTTTCGCGAGCAGTGGGTGAGGGTCGAGCTTGCGCCCGAGGAGATGCCCGGCTACAAGGGCGGTCGCGTTACGTGCACCGAGTGTGGCGAGGGGGTCAACTTTGGCCGCTACGAAAACCGCCTTCAGCCGGACGGAACAGCCGGCGCACTTTGCCGCAGTTGCGCCCATCCCGAGCTGCGTTACTGGACTCCGATGCCTGGCGATTCAACCCCTCCGGCCTGATTTTCCTGCTCCCCTGGCCGCCAGCCAAACCGTTTGCGGCCAGGGTTTGCTAGACTGATTGCGCGGCTCTGTCTCGCGATCCCAGCGGTTTGATCGCAGAATGGGTGCCTGCCCGCAAGGCAGTGTCGAAGAGGAAACAAACGACATCCGAATCGCGGCAGGTAGAAATTTCCCGTGCGCGGTTAGCTTGTCCCGGTAGTTGGCGGCGCATTGCGTCCGCTTGCAACCTTCCCGGAGGCAATGAATTTTTATACAGGCCAGCGGGAGAAATCTTCCTGCCGAGCCTTAGTCTGGCGCAAGCGCGCCCGACGGATGAAGGAAGTGTGTGTTGACTTACGTTGCAATGATCTTTGCCGGTTCGGCATTTGGCGCGGGCAGTTCGGGGATTTCGCTGCTTCTGCCTCTCCTCATGATCGGCGTTGTCTACCTGATGATGATTCGCCCGCAGCAGAAGAAGCAGAAGATGTGGAGCGAGATGCTGGCCAGCCTCAAGACCGGCGACAAGGTAACCACCACCGGCGGAATTCGCGGAACAATTCTCAGCCTGAAAGACGATGCTCTGGTATTGCGCGTAGCCCCCGATGGATTGAAGATTGAGGTTGTGAAAAGCGCGATTGCCGCCGTCACTACCCAGGAAGAAGGAAGCAAGTAGCAGCCAGAGTCGCTCGAAAGCGACCTTCGGAAGAGCACTGACGACAAACCCATGAAGAAAAATCTGAACGGTAAAATTGCCATCATCCTCGGTACGCTGCTGGTCTTCCTCTACGGAATCTTCGGCATTCCCAAGGGCATCAGCGGAGCGGCGCTCGAAGCCGCCATGACCCAGCGAATTCACCTCGGCCTCGATTTGCGCGGTGGTGCTCACCTCATCCTTCAGGTCATGGTCAAGGACGCAGTCAATGCGGAGACCGACAACGCCGTCGCGCGCATCGAGCAGGCTCTCTCGACCAGCCACCTGACCTACACCCAGGTGCTGAAGCCGAACCCGAATGCGCCGCAGACAATTGTCGTGCAAGGCGTCGATCCGGCTCACTCGAGCGACGTACGCAACGAGTTGTCGGACCGCTTCGGCACTGACTACGACGTCTCGGGCAACAGCACGGATCACAGCTACACCCTCACCATGAAGCCCTCAGCCCTGGCCGATCTTTCCGCGCGAACACTCGATCAGTCGATCGAGACCATTCGTGATCGCGTGGACAAGCTGGGCGTCAGCGAGCCGGTCATCCAGAAATACGGTCTGGGCGAAAACGAGATTCTGGTCGAGCTGCCCGGCGTCGAAGACCTCGACCGCGTCAAGGACATCATCCAGTCCACCTCGCGCCTCGAAGTGCATGAAGTTGCGGGAAATCCCGATGGATACGCAAGCGACCAGGAAGCCCTCGCCAGCCTCGGCGGCGCGATTCCGCCCGATCAGTACCTGCTCCACGGCGACAGCCAGGGCGTGGGGACGGACGGATCTGATCGCGTCTATCTGCTCAAGCGTGTCTCGATCGTCGGCGGCAAGGACTTCCGCGACGCCAGCGCCATTGGCCCCAACGACTCCGGACGACAGGGTGTCAACTTCGTCCTCACCAACGCGGGCGGAGAGCGCTTCTATGACTACACTTCGTCCCACGTGGGCAGCTACATGGCCATTGTGCTTGGCGACCGCGTCAAAAACGTGGCCGTGATCAAGTCGGCAATTCGCGACAACGGACAGATCGAAGGTCAGTTCAGCAAGGAACAGATCGACGCGCTCTCGCTCACTCTGCGCACCGGCGCTCTGCCCGCCAGCATCGTTCCCATTGAGCAGCGCACCGTCGGCGCGTCGCTCGGCGCGGACTCGATCCGCCAGGGCGTCATCGCGGCGGTCGCGGGCACACTGGCCGTGATGGCCTTCATGCTGCTGTACTACCGCGGCTCCGGCATCAACGCCGATCTCGCCCTTTTTCTGAACCTCGTCATCCTGCTCGGATTCATGGGATTCAGCCAGTCCGTGCTCACGCTGCCGGGCATCGCCGGCGTCATCCTGACCATCGGTATGGGCGTGGACTCGAACGTGCTCATCTTCGAGCGTATTCGCGAGGAGATGCGCGCGGGCAAGGGGCCAGCGCAGGCTGTCGATCAGGGCTTCGCCCACGCCTGGATCACGATCGTCGATACGCACGTAACAACCATCGTCTCGGCTGCAATTCTGTTCATGTTTGGCACCGGCCCGGTCAAGGGATTTGCCGTCACGCTCTTCTTCGGACTGCTGGCAAACCTCTTTACCGCCGTCTTTGTCTCGCGCGTGATCTTCGATTCGCACGTGAACAACAAGAAAATCGGCGAACGGCTTTCCATCTGACGGCATCCGATGGAATCAAAATGCGCAGGGAAGGCCGTTTCGGAGTTTCCTTGCGCGCAAGAGATTGGGAAGGTACGAATCAGTGGAACTTTTTGGCAAAGTAAATATCGATTGGCTGGGAAAGAAGTGGTACTTCCTCGCCTTTTCTCTCTGCTTCAGCGTGGCGGGCCTGATCTCGATGGGCATCCACCTGGCCCACACCGGCAGCCCCGTGCCGCTCGGCGTGGACTTCAAGGGCGGCACCGAAGTCCAGGTCACCTTTGCCCAGGCGCCTGACGCCAATCAGGTGCGCCAGGCCACCGACGCCGCCGGCGTTCACGATGTCAAAATCGTCTCCTACGACGTGCCCGAGAAGCATGAGCTGCTCATCAGCCTGCCCGAGCAATCCGACGTCAACGTGGACAGCAGCCGCAAGCAGATACTCGACGCCCTGCGCACGCACTACAGCAACCCGATCCTCGAAAGCAGCGTCCAGGCGGTTGGACCTACCGTCGGTCGGCAGTTGGAAAAACAGGCCGGCCTCGCGACTCTCTACTCGCTCGTCGGTATGCTGGTTTACCTCTGGTTCCGCTTCGAACTGATCTATGGCGTTGCCGCTGTTGTCGCCGTCTTTCACGACACCCTCATCACCATCGGAGCCTTCGCGCTTACCGGTCAGGAGATCAGTCTCACCGTGATCGCCGCCATCCTCACGCTGGTCGGCTACTCCATGAACGACACCATTGTGGTCTTTGACCGCATCCGTGAAAATCTCCGCATCACTCGCCGGGAAAGCCTCTCCGATGTCGTCAATCGAAGCATCAACCAGACCTTGAGCCGAACCGTGCTCACCTCGGGGCTGACTTTCCTCACCGTGCTCGCGCTTTACATCTTCGGCGGCAAGGTGCTCAGCGGATTTTCCTTCGCCCTTGTGATTGGAATTCTCATCGGCACATATTCCTCGATTGCTGTCGCAGCCCCCATGCTGGTCGCCTATCAGGACTGGCGGACCAGCAAAGGCAAATCGGCTGCGCTTCCCGCGGCGAAGCGGGGTCGTTGATAGAGGCTCCGTGGAACCGGCAGATGCCTGCCGGGAACCCTGGATGCACCGTTTCTGAGGCATGTTTTGCAGGTGTGCGGTTCTTCTGATATAGGTTGAGCACACTGATTGTTGTCCCCAGATGGGAAGAAAAAGAATCCGGGAACAAATCGATACTCAGTGGTGTCTATCGGGGAAGAAACTAAATGCGATTCGAGGTCGGCCATGTTTGAAGATGCAACATTCGACTCAAGCAACAGGATCAAGAGCAAAAGCAAGTATTGGATGATCTTCACTACAATCTTTTGCGGCTCCATCATTGGGGTCATGGTTCTGATTCCGCTGATCTATCCGGAGGCACTGCCGAAGGCGGCCATGGCTACGTTGCTGGTTGCTCCGCCGCCGCCGCCGCCACCGCCACCACCGCCGCCGCCTGAGGTTCACGTCGCCCCCATCAAGCCGCAGATGATGAACAATCAGTTGCAGGCACCGACCAAGATTCCCAAGCAGATCAAGATGTTGAACGAGAAGGAAGCTCCGCCGTCGAACAGCTTCGGTGTTGCAGGCATGGAGGGCATGGGCAGCGGCGCTCCGGGAGGCGTGATTGGTGGCCTCTTCGGTGGCTCTGCCGCTCCTGTTGTCAAGGCTGCTCCTCCCAAGAAGATTGCCATCTCCCAGGGCGTGGCCACGGGCTTGTTGATTCAGCGCGTACAGCCTGTCTATCCCGCCATTGCCAAGGCGGCTCGCATGCAGGGTACGGTTGTTCTGCAGGCGACCATCTCGAAGACGGGGACCATCGAAAACCTGCGCGTCATCAGCGGCCCCGCGATGCTCCAGCAGGCCGCTCTCGACGCAGTCAGAAACTGGCGCTACAGGCCCTACCAGCTCAATGGCGATCCGGTCGAGGTCGATACGACAGTCAATGTTGTCTTCAGCCTGGGTGGCTGAGCGGTCTTCTCTGTGGTCTCGGCGAAACCCGAGTCCACTCTGTTGCAGGGTTGATTTTCGTCGTGCCCGGCGGGCAGCCTTGCGGTAACCAAATTTCAAGCGTACTCAGCATCTCTCAGGAGGAACGATTCAGTGATTCTCGCTCAACTTGCACACCTTGCCCATCCGTCGGCCGCTCTGGCCATGTTTCAGGACGAAACCGTCGATTTCAGCCTCATGGGCCTCTGGGGCCACATGGGCTTATTCGCCAAGGGGATTGCGTTGGTCCTCTTCATCATGTCCATCTGGTCGCTCGCGGTCATGATTGACCGCTACATCTACTTCTCTGCGGCGCGCAAGCAGTCCCGCGAGTTTGCGCCCAAGGTTGCCGGTGCGCTCAAGGACCGCAAGCTGGAAGAGGCGATCAAGATCGCCGATCGCAGCAAGAAGTCTCACCTTGCCGAGGTCGTGCAGGCTGGCCTCCAGGAGTTCAAGAGCCAGGGCGGTTCGGTCAATGAAGAGACCATCGAGAGCGCCAAGCGCGCCCTCGAGCGGGCTGAAGCCATTGTCCACGCCAAGCTGAAGAAGGGCATCGGCGTTCTTGCCACGGTTGGCTCCACGGCGCCGTTCGTCGGCCTGCTCGGCACCGTGATGGGCATCCTCAACGCCTTCCAGCAGATCGCCACCCAGAAGTCTTCCGGCATCGGCGCGGTTGCGGGCGGCATCTCGGAGGCGCTTGTCACCACGGCCTTCGGCCTGCTCGTCGCCATCCCCGCCGTCATGTGCTTCAACTACTTCAGCGGTCGCGTCGAGGCCTTTGATGTCGAGATGGACAACTCCTCCAGCGAGCTGGTTGACTACTTCATCAAGCAGAGCCACAAGTAATCCCTGCGTTTGGGCACAAACGCACCCGAAGCCTCCTGGGACTGGCACAGTCAGCGGGTCATCAAGACCCGCTGACCAAGCCAATCGCAAGACCGGCAAGGCCAGGGGCGCGGTCCTTCCAGACAATCCTTCAAGGCTTGGAGCTGAAACATGGCAATCTCTGTAAGAAACGAAGGCGCAAAGGTCAACTCGAACATCAACGTCACCCCCATGGTGGACGTGATGCTCGTGCTGCTCATCATCTTCATGGTGATCACCCCGATGCTCCAGAACAAGGTCAACGTGGACCTGGCCAAGACCGACAACCCGGTAGCCATGCCAGACGCCGACAAGGAAGATGCAATTGTGGTCGCTGTAACCCGCGATGGATCGTTTTATCTCGGCCAGGACAGGATTTCCGCCGCCGACCTGGGATCCAAGGTGCGAGACAAGCTGGGCGATAAGCCCGGGAAAGAGATTTTTGTCCGCGCGGATGCTCGCGCTCGCTATCTCGATGTTGAAAACGCCATCGACGACGTGCGCACCGCCGGAGTGGACTCCGTCGGATTGCTGACGGAAAAACGCCAAGGCCCCGGATCCTCCGGCGAATAGTAACCCCCGGCAAATTCACGGCTATCGACGAAACTGGTTTTGAGGAGTCAGACTTATGGCAATGGGACCGAGCAGTTCCGGAGGGCTTTCTTCCGACATC
>JAJZFR010000290.1 GCA_021805265.1 Acidobacteriota bacterium
TTTGCGTACTGGGCAATCAAACTCTGGTGTTCGGTCAAGTATGCTTTGAGCTTGCTGGCCCACTTCTTTGTTCCAAAGCGACGAATCAAGGCAAGCGTCGCAGGCTCAATCTGATACACCGCCGACGGACTGTTCACCGAGCGATCCTGCTTATCGGGATTGTAAAGCACGAGTCCAGCAGCCACGAATTGGTGCATCGTCTGGCGGCGGAAGGTCTCTCGCGTGTTTGGCGCGTACTTCTTTTTATAGTGCTCATGCGCCCAATCCACGACAGGAGTAATGCCCACCAGGGGAGCTTCGGCCTCAGCCCACGTCTTCTTTGGTGTCAGATTCAACAGCGCAAGGAGGGTGACTGCGGACCGCTCGTTTTGCTGTGCCCGCGGCAGGCCCACAGCCTTGATGATTGCGAGTGCTTCCTCAATGTGAAGGTGCGTCATGCCGTCAGCGCGTCCAGTCTTTCGTCGATCATCTGCTGCGTAAGTTTCCCGCTCTGCACCGCCCATTGACCAAGCTCGACCAATGCGTTCCGGCTAGGATACTTCATCGTCTTCAGATCAGTAGCATTGACCTGAGTGTGTCCATTGAAGCGGCGGAACGCCCTGTCCACGACCGTCGTATTCAGGAATACGGCAAGCCCATTTGCCAACTGCTCAGAGAGGCCGCGCCTGTTCTCATGGAACACGTTCAGATGGTTCTCAAACCCAAGCACATCAGCGTCACCAAAGATGGCGGGATCAACCGCGCTCGCAATGATCCTGCGTTTCTCTTCTTTCGATGAGAATCGGCGCACCACGCAGTAATGACCGCTCGGGAACAGCCACTTTTCCGTCTGATCGTTTCTCTGAATCGCGTTCGGCTTCTTCGCGCCTGCGATCGGCCACTCCGCGCGATTGGCGCTGAAGTGGCTCGGATAGAGAAGTGGAACCGTGCCCGGCACAGGCATATCCCGCAGATACTCTCTGAGCCTGAAATCAACAACGGGGCCAGTCGATACGCTCGCGCCAATATCGGCAAGAGAATATCGAATGGCGGACGGCGCGACGATAAACTCATTGTTATCCTCCGGTGACGTGGGAACATGAATGAAGCCCTCTGCATCGTCAGGGAAGACGATCCGATCAAACGGGTACACATGCGTTTCCAGGTCGCTCAAGGTGTCGTCCGTCGATGTGGTAATTGTGACTGGCCCTTGAGTGCCGCCGCGCTCCAGGCGAAGGATGATGTTCTCTTGCAGCACATCGTCATCCTTGAATGCCGTGGTGCGCGACTCGAATAGATGAAGGTGTCGAAGCGCAGCTCTCTGCAAGATGAACTCTCTGAAGGGACGATAGTACGGCCCATTGCAAAAGCTGCGTGGAATGATCGCCACGATCTGCCCCCCGTGCGCGGCCTGCATAACGGCGAGCGCAACAAACGCCGAGTACAGGTTCACGGTCTCGATACCCAGAGCGCGAAGTTCATGACGATGCAGAGAATCACTGTGGATCTTCCTGTACGGCGGATTCAGAATCGCATGTGTGTAGTCTGTAGCTCCATGGAAGAGCAACTGATTCGAAGAAGAGATGAAGTCCTCGCCCGAGATGTGAGCCGACACCCCGTCATAGGCTCCGAGATGTTTGGCGAGGTGGCCTCGGAGCCTGTCGTCAATTTCGTAAGCGTAGGCTTGTACGCTCTGAAACTGAAAGCCGCCGTTGATCCAGCGATCAAGAAAGGCGCACGACAACGCGCCTACGCCCGCGCCCGCGTCCAGCAAACGGCACGTCTTCAGATCGCTCGGCGGAAAGAGGGACGCCATGAACCGGGCCGTATTCGAGGGTGTCATGAATTGACCCAGTTCCGATTTGCGTCTCTTGGCAATTCCAGGGGCGACTTGACGGCGTACACTGTCGACGATTCCAAGTTGCTGAAGCATACCTGTCATTGTAGCCACTGACGGTTCTGGACAACAGTTTAGGATCGTTACTCTGTCCGGCAGTCCCGCGCACGGGTTCCACAGTTGCAAAACGGGCGAAACGCGCCCCTTGAGTCGTTTGCCAATCCCCGCCAGCGGGGGTCAAACCTGGCGCAACGCTGGCCAGACTCCGGTATGATTGCAGGAAGCGTCCGGGGTGAGATGCTCCCCTTAGAAGACTGGTTAAAGGACTGGGCTGGTGAGCGGTTTTCCAAGTTACAGCATTGTGATTCCCGCCTTCAATGAGGGCGCGCGGATACTGCGTGCCATGGAAGAGGTGGTGGCCTGCCTGCGCGCCGAGCAGTGGCGCGCCGAGTTGATCATCGTTGATGACGGCTCGACGGACAATACTGCTGAACTGGTAGAGAGGTTTGCGGCCACCAACCCCGAGGTGCGGCTTGTGACCAACACAGGCAACCACGGCAAAGGCTACAGCGTCCGCTACGGCCTGCTCCACGCACAGGGCGAGATCGTCATGTTCACCGACGCTGACCTGTCGGCGCCGATCCACGAGGCCGAGCGGCTGTTCGCGGCCATTCAGGCCGGGGCCGACATCGCCATCGGCTCGCGCTGGCTCGAGCGCAGCCGCCAGACGGATCGCCAACCGCTCTACCGCCAGATCTTCGGCCGCTGCTTCAACCTGATCACCCGCGCGGTCATGGGGCTGCCCTTTGCCGATACGCAGTGCGGCTTCAAGGCATTCACACGCCACGCCGCTCAGGTCGTCTTTCAGTTGCAGACCATCGAACGATGGGGCTTTGATCCCGAAATTCTCTTCATCGCCTCCAAGCGCGCGCTTCGCATCACGGAAGTTCCCGTCACCTGGGGCCACGACGAGCGCAGCCGCATCAGCTATCTCCGCGACGGCCTCCAGATGCTGCGCGAGATCGCCATCATCCGGTGGAACGCGCTGCTGGGACGCTACGACGGAGCAATCAAGCCCCTCATGCGATAGGCCGAGAGACCAGACCGAAATAGCCACGCCGTCGATCCTCGCCGCCTTCCAGCCCAACCCCTTCTGAGAAAATGAACGCAGTCTGCTTTGTGGAATGAGTCGGAGTTATGCCTTACGCGGTCAAGGAAATCTTCTACACGCTTCAGGGCGAAGGCGCACAGGCTGGCCGCGCCGCCGTCTTCTGCCGCTTCGCCGGGTGCAATCTGTGGTCCGGGCGCGAGCAGGATCGCGCGACCGCAGTCTGCCGCTTCTGCGACACCAATTTCCTTGGCACGGATGGTCCCGACGGCGGGCGCTTCGCCACCGCCGAGGCGCTCGCCGCGCGGATCGAGGATGCCTGGCAAGCGGGCCAGCCCCATGCTGACACGGCATCTTCCACCGCCAGGCGTTACGTGGTCTGCACCGGCGGCGAACCGCTCCTCCAACTCGATGCCCTGCTCCTCGACGCGCTCCACGCGCGCGCCTTCACTGTCGCCGTCGAAACCAATGGCACCCTCCCTGCTCCGGCTGGCATTGACTGGATATGCGTCAGCCCCAAGGCTGGAGCGCCGCTGCAACAAACCTCCGGCGACGAGTTGAAGCTGGTCTTTCCCCAAATGGAAGCCATGCCCGAAGCCTTTGCTCCTCTCCGGTTCCGTCATTTTTTCCTTCAGCCCATGGACGGACCCGCGCAGGCGGTCAACACTCAGAAGGCGCTGGCCTACTGCCTCGACCATCCCGAGTGGCGGCTCAGCCTCCAGATGCACAAACTGGTTGGCATTCGCTGATCGGGCGAAACCGGGCGTAGACCAGCGTGGACGCGATGCATCCTCCTCCTGAACGCACTCGAAAGCACAGTCAAAACTGCCCCAAACGGATTGACTCCGCGAGCCGATTCGGGTATTCTGAAGACCTTGCGCGCAGTTGCGCCTGCCTCATTCCTGGCCGCTTGCAGGAATGGTTGTTGGCGGTTTCCGGCTACCTGTACTCAGCGGAACCCTTCCGGCAGGCGAAATGGACGGATCGGAAGATACGCTCCAGGCTGGCGCATGGCTCCTCGGCCGCTCACTGATTTCTGGGGGATTGCCTCCAGGACGAGTGGAAGAGCACAAGCCCGCAAGGGCCTCACGCGAACAGGATTGTTTGATCGTGGGTTACAGGATTCGTCCTGCCGGGATCGGCTTGGGCGATACCAGATTTTGAGCGCCGAAAGGCGCGGGACAGTACGAATTTCAGGCAGTGGAAGAGCAGGAGCGAGATGTCGACGTATATTCCGAGCGCGAAAGAGATTAACCGCAAGTGGTTTGTGGTGGATGCCAGCGGCAAGACGCTGGGCCGCCTGGCCACGCAGGCAGCCGATGTGCTGAGCGGCAAGACGAACCCGAAGTATGTTCCCTATATCGATATGGGCGATCACGTGATCGTGATCAATGCGGAAAAGGTTCGGCTGACAGGTTTGAAGGCGCAGCAGAAGCTGTATCGCCGCTACACGGGTTTCCCCGGCGGCCTGCGCGAGGAGTCGTTCACGCGCCTGCTCAATCGTCGCCCGGAAAAGATCATCGAGGAAGCGGTCAAGGGCATGCTGCCCAAGTCCAAGATGGGCCGCCAGATGGGCACCAAGCTGAAGGTCTATCGCGGCGACAAGCATCCGCACGAAGCGCAGATGCCGGAAGTGCTGGAAGTTCAGGCGTAGTCTTTTCTGTCGTGGCTCGGTCAGGCTGCGGCAGCACAGGAAGTTTGATTCGAGGCCCGCGAGGGCGGAAGAGAGCATATGGCAGATTTGGTTCAGTACTACGGAACGGGACGCCGCAAGTCGGCGATAGCCCGCGTGTTTCTTCGCCCCGGCACGGGTGAGTTCAAAGTGAACGGCAAGGGCTACACGGAGTATTTCGTGACCGAGCAGCAGCGCGTCGCCGCAAAGCGTTCCCTGGTTCTGACGGAGCTGCTGTCGAGCTTTGACGTGGTCACCACGGTCAAGGGTGGCGGGGTCTCTGCCCAGGCCGACGCGGTGAAGATGGGTTCGGCGCGCGCACTGGTGATCTTCAACCCCGAGCTGCGCAAGCTGTTGAAGAGCGAAAATCTGCTGACGCGCGACGCGCGCCAGAAAGAGCGCAAGAAGTACGGACAGAAGGGTGCTCGCGCACGCTTCCAGTTCTCGAAGAGGTAGTTTTTCAGTTACCAGCTTTTCTGCAACGGATGCCGACATCGGCTGAAGCTTGTGGAAAGCTGGAGGCTCGGTAACCTGATTCCCCGCCTCGGCGGGCTTAATCCGGGCAAGGCGAACGCCAGCCCGGATGCATCGCAACAAGGAGATAGATTGGCAACGATCACGATGAAGGAACTGCTCGAAGCGGGTGTGCACTTCGGGCATCAGACCAAGCGCTGGGACCCGAGGATGAAGGAATACATCTTCGGCGAGCGGAACGGCATTTATATCATCGACCTGCAGAAGACCTTGAAGATGTTCAAGGAGGCTTCGAAGTACGTCACCGACCTGTGCGGGGAAGGCAAGACGGTTCTTTTTGTAGGCACCAAGCGTCAGGCGCAGGATGCGGTTGCAGAAGAGGCCAATCGCGCGGGGATGCCTTACATCAACCAGCGCTGGCTGGGCGGCCTGCTCACCAACTGGGTGACCGTGCAGAAGTCGGTCAAGCGCCTTCAGGAGCTGGACGAGATGGCCACCGATGGCCGTTACGAGCTGCTGACCAAGAAGGAAGTGATCAAACTGGAGCGGGAGCGCAAGCACCTGCAGGCCAATCTGGCGGGCATCAAGAACATGAAGCGCCTGCCGGATGCGTTGTTTGTGGTGGATTCGAGCAACGAGGCGATTGCCGTCAAGGAAGCCAAGAAGCTCGGCATCACGGTGGTCGCAGTGGTGGATACCAACTGCGATCCCACGCTGGTCGATTACGTGATCCCCGGCAACGATGATGCACTGCGCGCGATTCGCCTCTTCACCTCGAAGATTGCCGACTCTGCCATCGAGGGTGTCAATCTGGTAGGCGACAAGCAGTTTGCGGAAGCGGAGGCCGCCAGCGAAGAGCCGGCAGCCATCGCCGCAGAGGCAGCTGAGGTTGTACTTCCCGATGTCGAGCCGGACGCCGAGGATGTGGATCTCGAGGCAGTTCTGGGCGGCGGCATCCGCAAGGCTCCGGGCGTGGTCTCGACCATTCTCGAAGAGCCGGAGACAGCGGAAACGGCGCTGTAATCTTCTGCGCGGCATGAGCCGTGTACAACGAGAGCGTGGCCGCCCAAGCAATCGAGCCACGCTCTTTGTGCGTATGGCGATCAACGGGCAACCCTCGGGCGACCATCGGACCAGGGATAACGCTGCAACGGCAATCAACAGGGAAAAAACAAGAGGATGACGACGGTGAGTGAAAAGATAGATGCAAAGCTGGTGAAGGATTTGCGGGAAAAGTCTGGTGCGCCGATGGGCGACTGCCTGAAGGCGCTGCAGGAGTCCAAGGGAGACATTGAAGGCGCGTTTGTGGTGCTGCGCAAGCGCGGCATGGCGTCGGCCCAGAAGAAGGCCGCGCGCAACACCAATGAAGGCGCAGTGGGCACCTATATCCACGCGGGCGGCAAGATCGGCGTACTGCTCGAGGTCAACTGCGAGAGCGACTTCGTGGCGCGTACCGATGACTTTCAGAACCTGCTCAAGGACATCTCGATGCACATTGCCGCGAGCGACCCCAAGTTTGTTCGCACCGAGGACGTGACCGCAGAGGATCTTGATCGTGAGCGCGAGATTTACAAGGCCCAGGCGGCGGCGACCGGCAAGCCACCCGCCGTGGTCGAGAAGATCGCCGAAGGCAAGATGGCCAAGTTTTATGAGGAGGTCTGCCTGCTGGAGCAGCCCTTCATCAAGGACCAGTCTCTCTCGATCAAGGAGTTGATCGCGCAGAAGGTCGGCAAGCTGGGCGAAAATATCACCGTGCGGCGCTTCGCGCGCTTCAAGGTGGGCGACCCCAACTGGACCGTTGCAACGACCAAGATGGTTGAATCCGCCGCAGAGTAACGCTTTGACATTGCACTCGTTTCAAGGGCCTGGAGCATTCCGCTCCAGGCCCTTTGTTTTCCGGATATGTTTTCCGGATTTGTTGTCCTGCGGGCTGAGCGTTTACTATTGTCCCGTTGCGGGCCAGACAATATAGCGGGAGGATTGCGGGCAATGTTTGAGAGGAAGTTCGGGCGAAATTTGATAACGGTATCAGGAATCGTACTGGCATGTGCGTTTCCTTTCGTTTCCATGGCGCAGGTTCCGGCGCGGCAATCGCTCGACTCGGGCTGGCAGTTGCAGGATGCGGAGAAAGTAACCGCAACGGGCGCGGAGATTGCCTCGGCGCGGTTTCGCCCGAAGTCGTGGTATCAGGCGGTGGTGCCGGGGACGGTGCTGACTACGCTGGTGAATGCTGGCGTTTACCCTGAGCCTTTGTATGGCGAAAACAACCGTCCGGATAAAATTCCCGAGAGCCTGAACAAGACCTCGTACTGGTACCGGACGGAGTTTGTAGTGCCCGAAACCTATCGCGGGCGACGCGCCTGGCTTCACTTCGAGGGGATCAACTACTCGGCCGAAGTGTGGGTGAACGGCAAGCAGGTCGGCACGATGATGGGTGCTTTCAAGCGCGGCGTCTTTGACCTGACAGGCGTGGTCAAGCCGGGCGAGCGAGCGGTGCTTGCGGTGCGCGTCTCGCCGCAGCCGCACCCCGGCGATCCGCATGAGCATACCATCGCCAACGGCATGGGGCTGAACGGTGGTATCACGGCCATCGATGGGCCGACCTTTCTTTCGACCATCGGCTGGGACTGGATTCCGGCGATTCGCGATCGCGATACGGGCATCTGGAGCGATGTCTATCTCTCTGCGACCGGACCGGTGGTGGTGAAAGACCCGCTGGTGACCACTGACCTGCCGCTGCCGCGGACGGACTCGACCGACGTGGCGATCCAGACGACGGTGGAAAATGTAACGGACGTGCCGGTGAAGGGCGTACTCAAGGCCAGCTTCGGCGAGGTCGCGGTCGAGACTCCGGTCGAGATTGCTCCTCACAGCTCGCAACTGGTCTCGATGGACCCGAAGACGCAGCCCGCGCTTCACGTGGAACATCCGCGCCTGTGGTGGCCCAATGGCTACGGGCCGCAGAACCTTTACACCATGCATCTGAGCTTTGAGGCGGACGGCCAGACCTCGGACGAAACCAGCTTCGACTTCGGCGTACGCAAGATCACCTATACCGTGCCGGACTCGGAGAACCTGACCGTCTCGGTAAACGGTGTGCGCATTTTTCTGCGCGGCGGCGACTGGGGCCTCGATGAGGCCATGAAGCGCATTCCGCGGGAACGGCTGGACGCCGAGATTCACATGCACCAGTTGGCCAACCTGAACATGATCCGCAACTGGGTGGGCCAGAGCACGGGCGAGGATTTCTACGAACTCTGCGACAAGTACGGGATTTTGCTTTGGGACGAGTTCTTCCAGCCCAACCCGTCGGATGGGCCGAACCCGACCGATCTGCCGACCTACATTGCGAATGTCCGCGACAAGATTCTGCGCTTCCGCAACCATCCGTCGGTGGCAATCTGGTGCGCGCGCAACGAGGGCTATCCACCGAAGGAGATCGACGATCAGCTTCGCGCGCTGATGGCCGAACTCGAGCCGACGCGACTCTACCAGCCCAGCTCGACGGCCGGGCACGGAGTGAACTCCGGCGGCCCGTACTGGTGGCGCGCACCGCGCTTTTACTATGTTTATTCCGAAGCCTTCAAGACAGAGATCGGCAGCACCTCGATCCCAACCATCGAAAGCATTCAGGGGATGATGCCAGAGAAGGACTGGAGCGAGATCAACGACGACTGGGCCGAGCACGATCTGGCGCGCGGCGCCTCGCACGGAGACACCTATCCGCAGACGCTGGCCGACCGCTACGGCAAGATCATGAACATGGCCGACTTTGTCCGCAAGAGCCAATTGGCCAACTATGAGGCCTTTCGCGCGATGTACGAAGGCCGCGAAGCCCGGCTTTTCAACCCCTCGACCGCTGTGATTACGTGGATGAGCGACCCGGCGCAGCCGAGTTTCGTCTGGCAGCTTTATCACCATGATCTCGAGCCAAACTCGTCGCTGTTCGCCGTCAAGGAAGCTGGCGAGATGGTTCATGTTCAGTTGAACGAGGGAGACGGCGAGTTGCAGGTCATCAACCAACGGCCGGAGATACTCAAGGGCGCTAAGGTGCATGAGTCGGTCTATGCCATGGACGGATCGCTCAAGTATGAACGGGACTACCCGGTGACCGGCCCGGCCAGCTCGGCCATCAGTCTGGGACAGATCGATCCGGTGGACGGCGACTGGCACTGGCCGAAGGATCTAGGCCCGGTACATTTCATCCGGCTGGAGTTGACTGACGCGGATGGCCGACTGCTGAGCAGGAACTTCTACTGGCGGGGCCTGGCTGAGTCGCCGGATAACCTTCAGGCGCTCGATACCATGCCCAAAGCTGTGCTCGAGGCCAAAGCCACTCGCGCCGATGCCAATGGCCGGTTGCAGATCACGGTCGAGCTGCGCAATCCGGGGACATCGATTGCGCTGATGGCTCACGTGCAACTGCGTCGCCACCTGGCGGCGGATCGCGAAGGGGTACGCGTGCTGCCCGTCTTCTACAGCGACAATTACGTTTCGCTCGTTCCGGGGGAAAGTCGCGTGATCGTGATCGATACGGAGGCTTCGGAGCTGGTGGGGCAGGATCCGCTGGTGGTGGTGGATGGCTGGAACGTGGGCGTTGCCGCCGCGCCGGATTCGCCGGTGCCGGTCGAGCTGAACATCAACGCTCAGGTGGATCACTGGCCCGCGACCGGGCTTCCGATTGTGGCTCACACGTGGAAGTAAAGGGGAATTGGCGCATCCGAGTCCGGGGGCTTGTCACGCATTCATGAAGCGGCGCAGAAGCCGCTGCGCGGGCTTCTCGACGAGGTGAAGCGCGAGCAGCGCAAAGGCGATCAGCATGGCGTAGCTGATCCAGGGATCGAAACGGGCGAGTCCCAGCGCGGGCAGCAGACCGCTGCGATGGAGCATGTTCCACAGGTTGAAGTGGAGCAGGTAAAGGCAGTAACTGGCCTCGCCGACAAAGACCAGCGGGGCAACGCCGAGGGCTTGCGAGAGCCAGTTGCGCCCGGCCAGGCCCAGGATGATGGCTCCGAAGAGCGGCATGAGCAGGCCATCGTGAAGCATGGCGTAGGGCAGGCGCGGCGCCTGGAGCAGAGTGGAATACAGAGCGACAAACCCTCCGATGCCCAGCCAGAGGCGGAGCCTGCTTTCCCTGGCCATCTCCTCGTCGAGGGCTGCCAGAGTGACGCCAAAGACAAAGCTGGGCAGGTGAGGCAGTGGGGTGAACTTGAG
>JAJZFR010000441.1 GCA_021805265.1 Acidobacteriota bacterium
CCTGGTTTACCGTCATCGGACGTCTCAAGCCCGGCGTCACGTTAGCCCAGGCGCGCGCAAATATGGAGACCGTCCAGAGCCAGCTCGCAAAGCAATACCCAAAATCGGATGGAAATCTCACCGTCGAATTACAGCCCCTCAAGTCGGTCGTTCTCGGCGGCATTGAAGGCTCCATGTGGCTTCTCTACGGCTCCGTCTCACTGCTGCTGCTCATCGCCTGCACCAACATTGCGGCTCTCCTCCTCGCGCGAAACACGGAACGCGAGCACGAGATTTCCATCCGCTACGCCCTCGGTGCCTCACGGTCGGCCATCATCAGCCAGTTGCTCACCGAGGTCTTTGTGCTGTCGTTCACTGGCTCCCTGCTGGGCCTTGTCGTTGCCGCTGGGGCCGCCCAGGGATTCGCCCTCGCCTCGAAATATCTGCCGCGCGTGGACGAGATCACCTTGAACTCGCGAATCGTTTCCTACTCCCTCGCCTGTGCGCTCGCGACCACGCTTCTCTGTGGCTTGTTCCCGGCCATTCGTGCCACGCGCAGAAATCTATCAGCATCCCTCGCCCAGGGCAGCCGCACCCAAGTCTCCAGTAGCAACCCATGGCAATGGAGACTGGTCGGAATGCAGGTCTCGCTCGCCGTCGCTCTGCTGATCGCCTCGGGGCTTTTGCTGCGAAGTTTTCAGGCTCTTGGTCGCGTCCGCCCAGGATTCGATCCTGACCATGTGCTCACCCTCCGCATCAGCGGCGGATGGGCAGAAACGACCGACATGGGAAAACTTACCCAGAGAATCAACCGCACCCTCGATGGACTCCGCAGCGTCCCTAGCGTCGAAGCGGCAGCGACTTCCGCCATGATTCCCGGAAACAGCGAGGCATATCCCACGGAACTCAAAACTTCCGAAGGCAATCAAGACCAGAACAGCAAGATGATTGCCGACATGCGTTTTGTCTCCGCTGGCTATTTCTCTGTCCTGCATATCCCGGTGCTGCGCGGCCAAGCCTGCGAGGATGGGTTGCCGTTCAACACCGTCGTTGTGAATCGCAGTTTTGCCGAGAAATATCTCTCCGACTCCCCGGTCATCGGCCATCATCTCGAAAGCGCAGCGGCTGACGATTTCATGAAGCCGGGAGAAATACGTGGGATCGTCGGGGATGCCCGCGAACAGGGCCTCGATTCGCCCCCTCAGCCAACCGTCTATTGGTGTGAAAGCGCGCCTGGGCCTGATCCCAATTACCTCATTCGCACCCACGGCAATCCAGCCGCAATGGCAGACACGCTGCGTCGCAAAATCCATGATCTCGAACCCGCCCGTTCCGTCTCCGGCATCATGCCGCTCGAAGACCATCTCGACGACAGGCTGGCGGAAAACCGCCTGCGAACCCTCCTGCTCACGCTCTTCGCGATGACGGCAATTTCGCTCGTCGGCATCGGCCTCTACGGAACCATCAGCTATGTGGGAAGAACACGCCAGCGCGAGATCGGCCTGCGACTCGCCCTCGGTGCTTTGCCTGGTCAGATCGTCAGCCGATTCCTGTTGCAGGGGCTTCGTGCAACACTCACCGGAGCCGTCGTCGGCCTGTTGCTCGGCGCGGCCATGAGCCGCCTGCTCTCAGGAATGCTCTACAACGTCTCGCCGCTCGATCCGGCAACCTACCTCGGCGTACTCGCGCTCACCTTGTTCGTTGCTACCGCCGCTGCCTTCTTCCCCGCGGTGCGCGCCGCTCGCGTCAACCCCACCGTGGTGCTCCGTCAGGGATGAGGCGTTGGAGGCGGTTCCTCTCGTTGTCGAAGTCTCTCCGCGCTGCATCGATTCGAATCCGCCAAAACTCGCAAAACGCTCAGCCCGTTTGCGTCCAATTTCCCTTCAAAAGCGCATACTCAACATAACCTTCTGCGCCCGGGGAATCTCTGCGCAAGCCTCGGTTTCTGCAGGTACAGGCTTCCCCCGTGCGGAAGTCCCGCTGAGAAATCCGGGGGATTGGCTCTCGGAAACACAAATACACCACCCCCCCTGCTATTTTTCCCTTTTCTTTTGCCTTTCGTCTGAAAATCGGAAATCGGTACTTATTGGTTTATTGTCAATACTTTATAAAATTATGCGCAAAATCATCACTACTAAAAGCGCAAAATCTTCCGTTTTTTTTCTATCGGCGCTTGACCGCCCGCCGCAACGCTACGGCCAGAACTCCACCGCGCTCACCTTTGGCGGACCGGAGTGGCCATCGATCACCTGCGTCTCGATCACCGCTTCCATGTTCAGCGAGCGCCAGTTCGAGGGAGCTTGCTTCAGCAGTTGCTGAAGATCAGCAGCATTCGAGATCAGTTCGCCAGCCGCTTCCGTGCCCTCTTCCGAGATGCCCGAGGCGATCATCACCGGCTGCCCGGTCAGCGGATCGCGAAACCGAGCCACAATGGCGTAGTCGCGAGTCAACCGTTCATAGGGAAGGTCCCACGCCGTCGCCCAGGTCGTCTTCGTCTTGCTCTTGCGGTCCACAATCGAGGCAGTACCGTCCACCGACT
>JAJZFR010000405.1 GCA_021805265.1 Acidobacteriota bacterium
CTCCCTGCCGCGCGGGAGTGTCACCATGTCCGAGTTCCCTCAATTACCAGCCAAGCCAGCAGACTCCGATTCCGGCCAGGAGCCTCTCGATGCCATCCTTCCCGGCTCTGCCGCCATCTCCGCGCCGGCCAAGCCCGTGCTCAACGCCCCATCCCTTGCAAACCAGGCTGTCGCTCGCTGCACAAACGCTTTCTACCAGGCATACTCGGACGCGGTTGCGGCCGGCAAGCGGCGCTTCTTTTGCAACAAGGACGCCAACAATGCCTTCCTCTGCTCCATGCCACCACTCTCCGGTCAACAGAACATTCAGGACTTCATCGCCTGCGTCGCCCACGGAATGCTTCTCGAAATCATCATCTCCAGGGACGCATTGAGCCTCCTCTACGCCGCTCAGGTCGCCTTACGCGTCTCCCGCTCGCTGGCTCAAAACAACACCGGTACCCCCCGCCCAAAAGCCAATTCCACGGCAAAATCCAAAAAATGACCCCCCTTTTCTCGCACCTTTTGTTCGCCTTTTTCCCGTAACATCAATGAATACAACAGGATAATGAGAAAAATATGCACCACTATGTGTGCAAAAAGCGTAAAAATGACTGTTTTCACCCAACCTTCCCCGCTCGCCTGTCCTAAGCCTGTCTTGCCCCTGTCTTGCCCATGCCCAGCCGCTTCCGGTTCCTCCCACGGGTAAGTCACTCCCGCTTCTGCTGCAAACCAGGGACAAATGGGAGTACAATCAGGAAACTGCGATACTGCGACCTTTACGCGGTTCCGGCGAAGCGGATAGGGAAGTTCATTCCTGACACTTTTGCCCCGGAGCGAGCGTCTAATGGGAAGCAGGCGGCGGGAAGCAGACTCGGAATCTTCCCGGCGAACGCAAAAAAGGAGTCCCGGTGAACTCGACCGTTAAGACAATCATGTTCTGGGCATTCATCATCATCTGCCTCGTGCTGCTCTTCGGCGTAGTCAGGCAGAGCGCGGTGATGGGCGCAAAAGAGCAGGAGCTTCCCTTCTCGACATTTCTGGACAAGGTCCACGCCGGGCAGATCAGCGACGTAACCGTTCAGGGCATGGACGTACACGGCCACCTCAAGGGTGAAACAAAGGAACTGCCCCAGTTCCACACCACCGTGCCGACCAACTACCCGGACATGTTCACGCAGTTGAACGACTCCAAGGTCTCGACCACCATCAAGGACGCCCAGGGCAGTCTCCTCTGGCCCATCCTGATGAACATCGGCCCCCTCGTGCTCATCCTCGGCATCTGGTTTTTCATCATGCGACAGATGCAGGCGGGCGGCAACAAGGCCATGTCCTTCGGCAAGAGCCGCGCCCGGCTGCTCTCCATGCAGCAGAAAAAGATCACCTTCAAGGAAGTCGCCGGGGTCGATGAGGCCAAGGAAGAGCTGAAGGAGATCATCGAGTATCTGCGCGAGCCGCAGCGCTTTCAGAAGCTCGGCGGACGCATTCCCAAGGGTGTCCTGCTGGTCGGCCCTCCGGGAACCGGCAAAACCCTGCTCGCCCGCGCCGTCGCCGGCGAGGCCAACGTTCCGTTCTTCTCCATCTCCGGCTCAGACTTTGTCGAGATGTTTGTCGGCGTCGGTGCAAGCCGCGTCCGCGACCTCTTCGAGCAGGGCAAGAAGAACGCCCCCTGCATCATCTTCATCGACGAGATCGACGCCGTCGGTCGTCACCGCGGCGCGGGCCTCGGCGGCGGCCACGACGAGCGCGAACAGACCCTCAACCAGTTGCTGGTCGAGATGGATGGCTTCGAGTCCAATGACGGCGTCATCCTGGTCGCAGCCACCAACCGCCCCGATGTGCTCGACCCGGCGCTGCTGCGTCCCGGACGCTTTGATCGCCGCGTAGTCGTCGGCCTGCCCGACGTGCGCGGGCGCGAAGAGGTTCTGCGCGTCCATATCAAGAAGGTTCCCATCGCCGACGACGTCAATCTCAACGTCCTCGCGCGTGGTACACCCGGTTTCAGCGGTGCCGACCTCGCCAACATGGTCAACGAAGCGGCGCTCAATGCTGCCCGCCTCAACCGCAAGCAGGTCACCATGTACGACTGCGAGCTGGCCAAGGACAAGGTCCTCATGGGCGCCGAGCGCAAGTCCATGCTGCTCACCGACGAGGAAAAGAAGGTCACCGCCTATCACGAAGCGGGCCACGCTCTGGTCTCCGTCCTGCGCGACCACACCGACCCCATCCACAAGGTCACCATCATTCCGCGCGGCATGGCCCTCGGCGTCACCGTCTACCTGCCAGGCGACCGTCACAACTACACCCGAGAATATCTCGAAACACGCCTCGCCACTGCCTACGGCGGTCGCGTCGCCGAGGAGATTTTCCTCGGGCAAATGTCCACCGGCGCGGGCAGCGACATCGAAATGGCCACCGATCTCGCACGCCGCATGGTCTGCGAATACGGCATGAGCCGCCTCGGGCCGCTTACCTTCGGCAAAAAGGAAGAGCAGATTTTCCTCGGTCGCGAGATAGCCCAGCATCGCGACTTCTCCGAGGAAACCGCGCGCCAGATCGACCAGGAAGTCCGTCGCCTCATCGACGACGCCTACCAGTCGGCCTACGCCATCGTCGAAGCCAACAAGGACGCAATGCACCGCATCGCCAACGCGCTGCTCGAGCGCGAAACCATCGACGCCGACGAGGTACGCATGCTCATCGACGGCAGGGAACTGCCCGAGATGCGCTCCGCGCTCGCCTCGCCCAGCGACCAGGGCGGCGGCGGAGTCTCTCAGGTGCTCAAGCCCGAAAACGGGCGCGCCGGATCGGGATTCCCCGAAGGCTCGCCTTCCCCTGCATAACGTCGTTTGCGCAAAAACCGAATCCATAAAACGGCGGTCGCAACCCTGCGACCGCCGTTTTTATGCGTCGAAAAAAAACTCAGCCCAGCGTCATCACCACCGCGCCAGCCGTGATCAGAACCCCGCCCAGGATGGCCAGCGGGCTGAGTTTCTCTCCCAGAAAAATCATCGCAAAGATCATCACCAGAACCACGCTCAGCTTGTCCAGCGGCGCAACCCGCGAAGCTGGCCCGAGCTGGAGCGCGCGAAAGTAACAGAGCCACGAAAGCCCGGTCGCGAGACCCGACAGCCCCAGAAACAGCAGCGTCCGCCGGTCGAGTTGGCGCAGCTCGCCGTGCTTGCCCAGCGCTATCGCGATCGACCACGCAAAGACCACCACCACCGTGGTGCGGACAGCGGTAGCAAGATTGGAATCCACATGCGCCACGCCGATCTTCGCCAGTATCGCCGTTGCGGCGGCAAACAGCGCCGAGAGTAATGCCCAGCCAATCCAGTTCATAGCTACTGATACTACGCGGCTACAATGGACTGATGAAAGCTGCCGCGCGATGGCTCCTGCTGTCTCTGTTTGCTCTCAGCCTTGCGGGCTGCGGCTATCACTCGGTCGGCGCGGCCACTCACCTGCCCCAGGGCACGCGCACCCTCGCCGTACCTGTCTTTGCTATTCGCACCACCAACAATCACACCGAAACCATCATGACCGAGGCGGTGGTGCGCGAGTTCCTCACGCGAACCAGGCTGCGCGTGGTGCCCAGCAGTGACGCCGCTGCCGACGCCGTGCTCCACGGCACCATCCTCAGCCAGACCGTGGTCCCGCTCACCTACAACTCCCAGACTCAGGAGTCCTCGAGCTTCCTCATCACCATCGTGGTCGCCGTCAAGCTCACCGCACAGGATGGCCGTCTGCTCTACTCGAACGACAACTACGTCTTCCGCCAGCAGTACCAGTCCACCACCGACCTGACCACGTATCTCGAAGAAGACCCGGCGGCCGTTGCGCGACTCTCCCGCGACTTCGCCCGCGCGCTGGTCGCCGATATTCTGGAGAGTTTTTAGTCCTCACCGACCGATGTCTTCGTTCCATAGCTCCGGGTGGCTCGCAATATACCCGGCCATCATGGCGACGAGCGCCGAGTCGTCGAGGTCGATGATCTCCACACCCGCTTCTCTGAGCCACTCCACGCCGCCCTGGAAGTTGCGGCTTTCCCCTACCACCACCGTGCCAAAGCCGAACTGGCGGATCAGCCCCGAGCAGTACCAGCAGGGAGCCAGCGTGGTCACCATTACCAGGTCGCGATAGGCATGGCCTCTTCCGGCGCGACGAAAGGCGTCCGTCTCGCCGTGGATCGAGGGGTCGTCCTGTTGCACTCTCCGGTTGCGACCCCGGCTCACCAGTTCTCCCGCGCGGGTAAAGATCGCTGCGCCCACCGGAACCCCGCCTTCGGCCAAACCGGCTTCCGCTTCTTCGCGAGCCACCTCGAGCATCCTGCGATAGAAATTACTGTCTTCGGGGGAGAGATTCTGCTCCATTGCTTCGGCCTCTGTTGCTTCAGCATACGAGAAACCGCCAAAGTTTTCATTCCATCGATAAATCGATCCAAATGGGGACTATTCAGAACAACCCTCCGTCGATTACGATGGGTGCGTACAGGAACATCCGGAGGTCGGCATGGCGGAAAAGCCAACACTGCGCGAAGACCAGCAACTGCTCGATCTGGAGCCGCTGGGCCAAATCGGTTCGGAAGCCTCAGCATCGGGCGGACAACTCACTCGCAGAACCTTTCTTTCCGGTCTCGGCGCAGCGGGTCTTGTGGCCAGCGCCGGTCCGCTTTCCGCAGCCGCTGCTCCGATGGGCCAGGCTGAGGGCGCGGCTGGCGCACACACCGTTCTGACGGTCAATGGCGAGCAGCACGACCTCGGCATGCTCGACACGCGCGTCACCCTGCTCGATGCCCTGCGCGAGCGGCTCTACCTGACCGGCACCAAGAAGGGCTGCGACCACGGACAGTGTGGCGCATGCACCGTCCATGTCGATGGCCGTCGCGTGAACTCCTGCCTTACGCTGGCCGTCATGGTCTCCGGCAAGGAGATTACCACCATTGAAGGTCTCGGCGTCCCCGGCAGGCTGCACCCCATGCAGGCCGCCTTCGTCGAACACGACGGTTACCAATGCGGCTACTGCACCAGCGGTCAGATCATGAGCGCGGTGGCCTTGCTCAAGGAGCCGGTCGGCCCCTCCGATCACGATGTCAAAGAGGGCATGGCGGGCAACATCTGCCGCTGCGGCGCATATCCCAATATCGTCGCCGCATTCCAGCAGGTGCGCAATCACTCCACCATGAACGGCTAAAATTTGAACGGCTAAAAGCAGTACACCGCAAACGGTACCAACAGACGAGGTCACCATGCAGAGTTTCAGCTACGAAAAGGCGCAATCGGTCGAGCAGGCCACAGGGACCACCGGCAAGTTCATCGCCGGCGGTACAACGCTGGTGGACCTGATGAAGCTGGGCGTGGAGACGCCGACCCAGTTGGTGGACGTGACCGCGCTGCCGCTCGCCCAGGTCGAGACCCTGCCCAATGGCGGTCTGCGCATCGGTGCCATGGTGCGCAACTCCGACCTCGCTCATCACCCGGCGGTGGGGAAGGATTACGCTGTACTCTCGGAAGCGCTGCTCTCCGGCGCCTCGCCCCAGTTGCGCAACATGGCCACCACCGGCGGCAATCTCCTCCAGCGCACCCGCTGTCCCTACTTTCGCGACCCCAGCTACTCCAACTGCAACAAGCGCAACCCCGGCTCGGGCTGCGCTGCTATCGGCGGACACAACCGCATGATGGCCATCCTGGGCACCAGCGACGCCTGCATCGCGACCCACCCTTCGGACATGTGCGTGGCCCTGACCGCGCTCGAAGCGACCATTCAGGTTGAAGGCCCGAAGGGCAAACGCTCCATCGCAATTGCGGACTTCTACAAGCTGCCCGGCACAACGCCAAATGTCGAAAACGCACTGGAACCCGGCGAGCTGATCACCTATGTCGATCTTCCCGCGCCGCGCAAGGCCTCGAAGCAGGTCTATCTCAAGCTGCGGGATCGCGCCTCCTACGAGTTTGCCCTGGCCTCGGCTGCGGTCGTAGCAGAGGTAAGTGGCGGCCATGTGCGCGCAGTGCAGATTGCACTCGGCGGCGTCGGTACGCGACCCTGGCGCGCTCATGAGGCGGAAGCAGCTCTCACCGGCAAACCAGCCACTGCGGCCCACTTCCGCGCCGCTGCCGAGGACGCACTGAAAGGCGCAAAACCCAGCAGCGAAAACGGATTCAAGGTCGAACTGGCCAAGCGCTGCATCGTCCGCGCAATGACCATGGCCTCAGCCTGAACTTCGAGGCCGGAGCTTCGTTTACGCGGGCAGTATCACGTCTTTCTGCGCAACGTCCTGCAGCGGCTTGTCCGCTGCCGGACGCCTCGTCTCTCAGTTCAGTTGTCCCATTCTCGGCAAGCCATGAAAGGAACGACTAATGGCCACTCAAACCACCCCGCCCTCTCAATCCAATGTCATCGGAAGGTCCGTCGCCCGCATCGACGGTCCCCTGAAGACAACGGGTACAGCACAATACGCGGCGGACTTTCATTTTCCGAACATGGCCCACGCCGTCCCCGTACAGAGCACCATCGCCAGCGGTCGCATTGAAAAGCTGGACGCAGCCGCAGCTCAGTCCATGCCCGGCGTACTGCTCGTCCTCCATCACGGCAACATGGACAAGCTCTATCGCGTGGTGCCCAACGACTTCAGCGCAACCACCAGCGAAGCCCGTCCGCCCTTCGAGGACCGGACCATCTACTACTGGGGCCAGTACGTCGCAGTCGTCGTCGCCGAAACCCTCGAGCAGGCAACCGCCGCCGCCGCCGCCGTCAAGGTCGAGTACTCCCAGACTCCGGCCAAACTCTCCACCAACCTTGGTGACTACGCCGGGAAGCGCCCTTCCGTCTCGCAGCGCGGCGATGCCGAGAAAGCCTTCGCCGCAGCGCCGATTAAGGTAGACCAGACCTACGTGACTCCCGCTGAAACCCACAACCCCATCGAAATGCACGCCACCGTCGCCGCCTGGGAAGGCGACAGCGTCACCCTCTACGAAACCTCTCAGGGCGTGGTCAACCATCGCTACGCCATGGCCCAGGTGCTTGGGATTCCCCGCGAAAATGTAACCGTGGTCACGCGTTTTCTCGGCTCCGGCTTCGGCGGAAAGCTCTTTCCCTGGCCTCACTCGGCGCTCGCCGCAGTCGCCAGCCGACGCCTCCAGCGCCCGGTAAAACTCAGCGTCAACCGCACCATGATGTTTTCAAACGTGGGCCATCGTCCGCTCTGCGAACAGCGCTTCCAACTCGGCGCTACGACCGACGGCAAGCTGCTCTCCCTGCGCCAGGATTACATCAACCACACCTCCCTGATCGACGACATCGACGAGGGCTGCGGCGAGGCCACCACGTATCTCTACAGCGTTCCCAGCCTCACCGTCACCCGCGCGCTGGCCCAGCGCAATGTCGGCACTCCCTCGCCCATGCGCGGTCCCGGCGCTGTGCCGGGCCTGTTCGCCATGGAGTCGGCCATGGATGAGCTGGCCGTCGCGCTCAACATGGACCCCGTCGAACTCCGCCTGCGTAACGACGCCACCAAAGACGAAAGCAATGGCCAGCCTTTTTCCTCGCGTCATCTGAAGGAGTGCATCGAGACCGGCGCAGCGAAGTTCGGCTGGAAGCAGCGTACGCCTGCGGTTGGCTCCATGCGCCGCGATGGACGTGTTCTCGGCTGGGGCATGGCTGCGGCAAGCTGGGGAGCCTATCGCTTTCCCTGCGCTGCTACCGTTGCGCTCGAGGTGGATGGTCGCGTAACCGTTCGCTGCGCCACCCAGGACGTGGGCACCGGAACGTACACGATCTTTGCTCAGGTTTTGCAGGAGAAAACCGGCCTTCCCTTCGAGCGCATCGGCGTCCACCTTGGCGATACCAGCATGCCCGAGGGGCCAATGTCCGGCGGCTCCTGGGCCACGGCATCCGTATTGCCCGCCGTCTCTTCGGCGGCTGACAGCGTGGTCAAGACTCTGCTTCAGGTCGCCAATTCAACCGCTGGCTCGCCCTTCGCGGGCGTGGACCCGGCCAAGTTGCAACTCACCGCCGGGCGTGTCCATCAAGCGGGCGAACCGGCAGAAACCGGCGTACCGTTCGAGAAACTGATTGCCATGGCTCGCCTGAGCCGCATCTCCGCCGATGGCAATACGACGGCCATCTTCGAGGACCCCAAAGCGAAAGGCCTTTCGCTGCACTCCTTCGGCGCACAGTTTGTCGAGGTCGAGTGGGAGCCGCAGATCGCTCGCCTGCGCGTCAGTCGCGTGGTCACAGTCATCGATGGCGGGCGCATCATCAATCCCAAAGCCGCCGCCAACCAGATCAAAGGCGCGGTCGTGATGGGCGTCGGCATGGGGCTGCTCGAGCAGACCGTCTATGACCCGCGCACCGGCCAGCCCATTAACGGCAATATGGCCGATTACTTGATGGCCACCTGCCCCGATACCCCCGAGATCGACGTAACCTTTCTCGACTACCCGGATCTCGCAATGGGTGAATACGGCGCGCGCGGCATCGGCGAGATTGGCCTCGCGGGCGTTGCCCCAGCCATTGCCTCCGCCGTCTATCACGCAACCGGTGTCCGAGTTCGCACACTGCCAGTGCGGATTGAAGACCTGCTCCAGTCCCGGATTCGCGAGGCGTAAGATTCGAGGCGTAAACAATGCCCGTGACTGCGCTGAGGCCGCGAGACCAAGATGAATGAGATGAACCATCTTCTGCCGCTATGGCGACAACTCCGGCCAACGGATCAGGACTTCGTGCTGGCCACCATTGTTGCCGTCGAAGGCTCAGGTTACCGCAAGCCAGGCGCGCGCATGCTCATTGCCTCGGACGGTCGCCGCGCGGGCACAATCAGCGGGGGGTGTCTCGAGGCTGAGGTCGCTAAAAAAGCCTTCTGGTACACCGAAAATGGTTCTGTAGTCCGGAGATATTCCACCCGCGCCGAAGACGGCGACGTTCCCTATGGAATGGGCTGCGGCGGCGTGGTACACGTGCTGCTCGAGCGCCGCGCGACCGCTCAGCCGCTGCTCGACGCAATGACCGATGCCTTTGACCGACGAGTGCCCCTGGCGATTGCCACCTTCGTCAGTGGAACAAAACTCGGACAGCGCCGGTTTTCCGCCATCCTGCCGGAACCAGACGATGCGCTGTCCAGCGCCGTTCGCGATGCCCTGACCATGCGCCAGGCCACGCTCGTGCCCGCTGACGAGCACGCGATGCCCTCTGCAAATTCCACGGAATCGATCTTCGCAGAGTGGCTTGCGCCAAGGCCGGGACTCTTTATCGTCGGAGCAGGCAACGACGTGCAACCGCTCATCCGTTTGGCGCGCGAACTCGGATGGTACATCGCTGTCCTCGACGGACGATCCCATCTGGCGACTCCGGAGCGCTTTCCCGAGGCGGACGCGGCCTTCCGCATGACTCCGGATTCGCTTGCATGCCTCGATCTGCGGCCAACCGACGCGGTCGCTCTGATGACCCACAGCCTCGAACAGGACAAGATGGCCTTGCGCGCAATGCTGCCCCTCAAGCCCGGCTACCTCGGCGTCCTGGGGCCGCGCCAGCGCACGGCGGATATGCTCTACGAACTCGCCATAGAGTCGGAGATAAATCCGTATGATGCAGAGCAGAAAGCCGCTGCGTGGCTCAACGCGCTCCACGCACCCATGGGCCTCGATCTGGGCGGCGACGGCCCAGCCCCCATTGCGCTGGCAATCCTCGCCGAAATACAGCAAACAATCATGGGACGCACGGGTAAGCCACTGCGTCAGTTGAAGGCAACGGCGGCAGAGATGCAACCGGCCTCAATGCAAAGCCTCGAACCGTGATTCCCCCGCGACGGAAGCTCGCGATTTCATCCCGAATACGCTATCGTAAGTCTAACTATGCGCTGGCTCGACACCGTTTCCCCGGCATGTGTTCTGCTCATCTCCTGTTGCGCGCTCGCACAGCATCCCCCAGCTCAGCAACCCCCAATCGACGACTCAGCCCCTGTCCCCGTCATCCACGTATCAAGTGAACTTGTTCTCCTCGATGCGCTGGTAGCAGATAAGAAGACCGGGCAGCTTCTAACCACTCTGAAGGTCGACGATTTCACGCTCGAAGAGGACGGTGTGCCGCAGAAGATTCAGTACTTCAGCCAGGACAAACTGCCGCTGTCGATCGTCCTGCTGTTTGACCTGACTGAGAGTGTGCAGCCGCAGTTGAAGAGCCTCGGCGCGGGTGCGCTCCAGGTGCTCGGGCACCTGAAGCCGGAGGATGAGGTCTCGGTCATGACTTTTTCCTCTTCTGCCCAGATGCTTCAGCCCTTCACCA
>JAJZFR010000384.1 GCA_021805265.1 Acidobacteriota bacterium
CAGAATCTCTACCTCGTCGGCCGCAACGGAATGCACAAGTACAACAACCAGGACCACTCCATGCTCACCGCCATGACCGCCGTCGATAACATCCTCGACGGCATCGACGACAAATCCGCCCTCTGGCAGATCAACACCGAACAGGATCACCACGACTCGAAGAAGTAACCGCAGCTACCCCTGCCCGCGATCTCATCTCCCGGCCTCCGACGTTGCCGTCGCTTCTGCCCGCCGCAGCGCAATGAAAAATCCCTTCCCGGTCGCCAGTTCCTTGCCTGCAGCGTCCAGAATCCGGCCCACCGTCCACAGCTTCCGCCCCTCCGCTCGCTCCACACGGCCCTCGAGGCGAATCACCTCGCCCGTTGGCACCGGGTGCAGATACTCCACCTGAAGCTGCCGCGTCACCGCGACCTCGCCGTAAGCCCGATTCGCCTTGCTCATCGCCTCATCGAGCAGCGTCGCGATCAGCCCGCCATGCACAAATCCCGGTGGCCCTTCATACCGATCGCTGATCCTCGCCAGCGCACGAACCACGCCATCCTCGGCAGCGGCAAACTCCAGCCGCAGCCCAACCTCGTTCGTCTGGCTGCAACCAAAACAGCGGTTCGGAGCGCCCGGTTCGAGCGGCCTCCACGGATGCGCGGGCGCTTGTTCTGTCGTCTTCATTGCTTTTCAGCTTACGACAATGGCTCGCCGCCGGTCATAGAATGAATCCATGCACAGGGCAAGACAACGCAGCAAAAACCGGATTGCCAGCCTGCTCTGCGCCGCATCCACAACCGCCGTTTTTTTGCTGGGTTGCCACTACAGCCCGCCGCTCACCAGTCAGCAGATCGAGGGACAGCACCTCTACAACGTCCGCTGCGAACACTGCCACGGCGAAAATGACCTCGCCCTCAAGCCCGCTCCACCAGACATTCGCAGCATTCTTCTGCGCGACAAACTCCCCGACGGCGCCCCCGCAACCGACCTCGCTGTCCGCCGCATCGTCCTCAACGGAAAAGGCAAAATGCCCAGCTTCGCCGGTCGCTTCACCGAGGACCAGATGCAGGCTCTGCTCGCATTTCTCCGCTCCAGACCCAACTGACGGCTTCCCGCATATACTGGTAACTGGATGGCAAACGCAAAAACATTCTATCTCGAGACCTTCGGCTGCCAGATGAACGCACATGACTCCGAAAAGGTCATCGGCACCCTCGAACAGCAGGGATACACCCAGGTCGAGGCTGAGCTGGACGCAGACCTGCTCCTCTACAACACCTGCTCCATCCGCGACAAAGCCGAGCAGAAGGTCTTCAACCGACTCAACGACTACAAGAAGCTCGCGCGGGAAGGGAAGCGCTTCGCCGTCCTCGGCTGTGTCGCCCAGCAGGAAGGCGAAAAAATCTTCGACCGCGCGCCCTACGTCTCGCTCGTCGCTGGCTCCGCCTCCTACCGCAAACTCCCCGAGATGCTCGCCCGCCTTGAAGCAGGAGAAACCCGCATCACCGGACTCGACGACCGCCAGACTGACGAGACCTTTGAAACCGAGTTCACCGCCCGGAAAAATCCTTACCGCGCCTACATCACCATCATCGAAGGCTGCGACAAGTTCTGCGCCTACTGCGTCGTCCCCTACACACGCGGCAAGGAGCGCAGCCGAGGCTCCGACTCCGTTCTCGAAGAGGCACGCCGCATCGCCGACAGCGGCTACACCGAAATCCAGCTCCTCGGCCAGAATGTCAACAGCTACCGCGACCCCCAGGGCGCGCGTTCCTTCGCCGAGTTGCTCGCTGCCGTCGGCCAGATTCCCGGCATCCGTCGCGTCCGATTCACCACCAGCCACCCCCGAGACTTCACCCGCGACATCGTCGACGTCATCGACGCCGTACCCACCCTCTGCGACCACGTCCACCTGCCCGTACAGTCCGGCTCTTCCCGCGTCCTGCGCCAGATGGCCCGCGAGTACACCCGCGACTGGTACCTCGAACGCATCGCCTGGATCAAGTCCGCCAAACGGCCTATCTCCATCTCCACCGACCTCATCGTGGGCTTTCCCGGCGAAACCCCCCTGGAATTTGAAGAGACCATCACCCTCCTCGATGCCGTCCAGTACGATGCCGTCTTCGGCTTCAAATACTCCCCGCGCCCCAACACTCCTGCCCTGGTCATGATCGACTCCATCCCAGACGCTGAAAAGGCAACCCGCCTGCAAATCCTCCTCGACCGCCAGCGCGAGATTCAAAGAGCCAACTATGAGAAACACATAGGCGAAACTGTGGAAGTCATGGTCGAGGGGAATAATCCCGTCCGGGAGCAGGTTATCGGACGTAGTTCCCAGAACAAACCCGTCAACTTCACCTGGAATCACCCCATCGCGCCAGCCCCGGGAACCTATCACCAGGTGCGCATCACACGCGCCTTTCCCAACAGCCTCGTCGGCGAAGCCATCTAACCCTCAGGAGGCATATCCATGGACGTTGAAATGCGCATTCGCGGCCTCATGATGGACCCCAACACCAACATGC
>JAJZFR010000122.1 GCA_021805265.1 Acidobacteriota bacterium
CCGCATCCGCAGCTCCAAACCTCCATCCTGACGCCTGCTTCCCACAGAATTTGCTCAAGGCCGTGCACGGCAGAGCCGACTTGCAGAGGAAGACAATTCTGTCTGAAGCCCGGAGCTGACTGGCTTGTGTCATTGACTTGGCCGGGTGGCAGCAACCACACACTGACCGAGATAGGGATCAGAGAGAAAAGTCAGCCAGAATGACTTACGCCGACGCTCTGAACGTACCGGACATTCCAACCCCGATCCGCGCAATCCTCGAGGAACAGCAGGTTCCCATTCACACGTCCTATGAGCGCGTCATGGCCATGCGACACTCCTTCGCGACAGCCTGAATCAGAACGTAAACACGCGACGGTGAGGGCGGATGAAGACACCCGCCCTCACATCGCTGATTGGAACTGTACTGAAGGTTGATGGAAGGTTCCGGAAAAATATTCGCTTGAAAAAATTGGTCGGGGAGAGAGGATTCGAACCTCCGACCCCCTGGTCCCGAACCAGGTGCTCTACCAGGCTGAGCCACTCCCCGAACCGTGCCGCGCACCACTTCTGCTCTGCCTGGTGTCGTTGAGCGACCGGCGCGCTACCTAGAGTGTAGCAGAAAATCCCGGCTCATTTCCCGCCCTGCGATTGCCCCGCGATGCTCCTGGCAACCCGCTCGCAGGCCGTCTTCCCCACCTTCTATCAGCACGGGAATCCCTTTGGAAACAGAAACCGAAGCATTGGGCGAACACGCTGCGACCAGCTTGCCTCGTCATGGGTCCCCCCCTCGATGCGCGCGAAGTGAAGGCTCTCACCATCCCGCCAGCCGCTAGCGCGCAGTCGCCGCGCCAGCGACTCCGCATCACGCAACGTCATGCGCCCCTCGTGATCGCCAGCGTCGAGCCAGATGCGCGGCTGGCTGGCAATCTGGCTCGCCCGCTCGCTCACAAAATCGAGAATGCTTTTGCGACTCCACCACACGCTCGGCGACAGAATCGCCAGCCGCCCAAAGGTCTCCGCGTACTCCAGCCCAAGATAAAGCGACACCAGCCCACCCAGCGACGAGCCGCCCAGCCCCGTCGATTCCCTGCCGCGTCGTACCCGGTAGTTGCTCTCGATCCACGGCATCAGCTCGCGCGTAATCAGCTTGCCGTAGGCAGCAGCCTCGCCGCCGCCCATGCGCCAGTCGGCCACCGGCGTGTACTCGGCCAGCCGTCGCTCGCCGGTGTTATAGATGCCTACGATCACCATCGGCTCGGCCTCGCCCGAGGCAATCGCGGCGTCCGCCTCTTCGCTCGCCCGCCACGTGCGACCGGCTACGAATGACGTCGCCGGATCGAAGAGATTCTGCCCATCATGCAGATAAAGCACGGGGTAGCTCTGCTGGGAATGTTCAAGATAACCGGGCGGCAAATACACGACCAGATCGCGCTCGTTCGGAAGGAATCGGCTGCGAAACCCGCGATGCACATGAAGCCGCGGGTGATGCGTCGAGGTCGGCTCCCACTCCCGCGCTGCATGCCAGTATCCCTCGAAATTGTGCGACAACTGGTGACCGTCGATCGAAGGCTGCTCGTCGCGACTACACCGATCTTCGCGATTCCCCTGATCGCTCTGCCTCTCGCCGCAGTCGCTCCCTTGCCCCTCCCAAACCAAGCCGCCAGTCCTCCGTCTCATGCATGCCAGAGACGATGCTCAGCCTGCGATCTTCGCTTGTTTTCGTGTGTCATCCACCGGGTCGCGAATTTTAACCCCGTGGCTGTTACAGTATCAAAAATGGAGCAAGACCGAAAATGAATCGAGAATTCCACAAGTGGTATTCCCCGCGCCTGGGCCGGGAGATGGAGCTGCTCGTCTTTGGCCACGCTGGCCTGCCCATAATGGTCTTCCCCACCTCCGGAGGTCGTTTCTTCGAATTCGAAGATCGCGGACTCGTCGCCTCGCTCGCCAGCAAGATCGACGCCGGACAACTCCAGCTTTACTGCGTCGATTCGATAGACATGGAGAGCTGGTACAACCGCAGCGTCCCCCCGCGCTGGCGCATCGCGCGTCACGTCCAGTACGAGGACTACCTCATGAGCGAGGTGGTCCCGCTCATGCGTCTGAAAAATCAAAACCCCCTCCGCGTGGCCATGGGTTGCAGCTTCGGTGGCTTTCACGCCGCCAACATCGCCTTCCGCCATCCTGACCAGTTCACAGGATTGCTTTCCATGTCCGGGGCCTTTGATATGACTCGCTTTCTCAACGGTCACCACGACACCGATGTCTACTTCAACACACCCACCCAGTACCTGCCCAACCTCAGCGACCCCTGGTATTTTGACCGCTATCGACACAATAACTACGTCCTCGCAACCGGCTGGGACGACCAGTGTCTCGGCCAGAACCAGCATCTTGATCGCATCCTCTCCCAAAAAGGCATTCCCCACAAACTCTTCATCTGGGATACCTGGAACTCACACGACTGGCCAACCTGGGAGAGGATGCTGCACACGTATCTGTGAGATACAGTCTGGCAGCGATTTCGAAGGGGAGCGTTCTCCGCGAGGGCGCTTTGACTTGCGGCATCTTCTCCCTTAGGACGCAGCGTCCTTGATCCTTGATCCGCGCAAAACAAGGATGCTGCGCCCATAAGTAACATCGAGCAACTGCTCAACCAACCGCGGCGACCATGCCTCCGACCGGTAAAACACCATCCGCGTCTGCTGCGGAACCCAGTGCAGCAGATCGCGAATGTGTTCGAGCGTAACCGCCATTTCTCCGCGCTCCACCGCCACCGCTTCCACGCTTTCCGCCGAATCCACCAGGCGAAAAACCAGCACCTCGGAGCCTCTCGAACACACCTGCTCAAACTCCCTCGAATCGATCCACCGCAGCCCGTTCCGCATATTCTTCGTAACATCTCTTGAAGCCGCTCGGATCGGAATTACATTCTCCTCCGTCAACGGAAGAGTCCGTGGCGAGATCATCGCCAGACGCCGACTGCGGTGGCGGGAATGAAGCATCTTGTCGAGGCTCAAAACCATGCAGGAAACCATCAGAAACAATAAAAATGCACCGATTGTCATGTCGATCCTCCCATAGGAAGAGGCGTCCGTTTGGACGCACTCTGCTTGGCTTGGCTCTGCTAGGAATTGCACTTCTTGGCCCTGCTCTGCTGCGAACAGGATTCCCAGTCGCTGCGCCATCCTCGTCAGTGACTCGAGAGAAGTTACCTCGAGTCACGCTTCGAGTGGAAGTTATGCGCTAGCCGGAGGTGGTCGGAAATACATGCTCTGCGCTGGCAAGTGAGCGAACGGGGAAGGCCCGTGAATCGCTTGACGGTAGTACCTCATCCCGGAAAAATGCCCAACCTCTTCCTTCGTCCTCGGTTGCATCTCCGGCGCGCTGAGCTTGTGGATCAGATCGGAACTAACAGCCAGCTTGTCGCTCGCCTGCCCATCCTGCATCAGCCTCGCAGCCGGTATGGGATGCGCTTCACTCGACTCGTGATACAGCGAAAGCCTCGATTGCAATCCCCAGGCAAACACCGACGCGCCCAGCAGAAATACCGCGCACAGCGCCGAAATCTGCCCCAACGGGAGAAACCGGCATCCGCCGGGCAAACCTCCCGCTGTCATGCATCGAATTTTCGCGGCAAACGAATGAATACATCTCATGGACTGTGACCCTGCTCAGCAACTTATCCAGGCGCGTAGAAATAGAACACACCATCTTGCAGGCGATCTCATAACCATCCGGAAACTCTGGTCACCGAACATCGGATGATCCGGACGGCTTTTGCTTCGTCAACTATATGGACGCAGAAAATTGCGGATAGTTGCCCGGTGAACCGTATTACCAGAAGGCTTTTTCAAATGAATCCGGAACCCTATTTCATTCCGATGACCTCAATGCGTTGAAATGAGTGATTCCACAACTCTCGAACTTGCCCTATTCTGTAAATATCCACGACGGTTTCAGGACCAGATATGCAAGCAACCGCGCAGGCTCGCGTCGCCCTCCTCCGCGCAGTGAACGTCGGAGGCACAGGCAAGCTGCACATGGCCGTGCTCAAAGACATCTGCGACCAGGCAGGGCTGCTCCGGGCCAAGACCTATCTCGCCACCGGCAATGCACTCTTTCTCTCCGACCGCACCGAGGCCGCTCTCAAAGCCGCGCTCGAAACACACCTCGCCGAGTTCGCAGGCAAGCGCATTGAAGTAATCCTTCGAACCCCGGATGAACTCGACGGAGTGCTCGCGGCCAACCCATTTCCCGATGCCTCGCCCAGCCGGACACTGATCGTTTTTCTCGATCAAACCCCACCCCCCGACGCGCTCGACGCAGCTACAGGCAAAACCAACGAGGAGGTTTGCTTCGGTCTGCGCGAGTTCTATATTTACTATCCGGATGGAAGCGGTAACTCAAAGCTGAAAATTCCCGCTGCAAAGCACGGCACGGCGCGCAACCTCAACACCGTCAGACAACTCGCCATTATGGCTCGCGCGCTCGAAGGCTCAAGCGCAACCGACAGCGCTTTGCCATAAAATAAGGCGACTCAGCAAACACATCTGCAACTCAATCGGAGGCTCAGAAAAATGCTCAAGGGATTTCGCGACTTCATCCTGCGTGGCAACGTCATGGACCTTGCCGTAGCCGTCATTCTAGGCGCTGCTTTCAACGGAATCGTCACCTCGCTGGTCAACGACATGCTCACCCCGCTCATCTCCGCCGTCGGCGGCAAGCCGGATTTCAGCGCCTTCGTGCTCAACCTTCACGGCGGCCACATCCGTTACGGCAACTTCCTCAATGCCATCATCAATTTCCTCATCATCGCCAGCGTCATCTACTTCGGCGTCGTGCTCCCGATGAATCGCCTCATGGCTCGCATCAAACATCCCACGCCGCCACCGCCCCCAGCTACAAAAGCCTGCGCCGAGTGCCTCAGCGATATTCCCCTCGCTGCTCGACGCTGCTCGCACTGCGCTCAGCCAGTCGCATGAATCAGGCATCGGGAACGAAACAATGCCGGTTCGCGTATACCCAAGCATTCGGAGGCTGATTTGTCCCGTAGAATCCTTTTCCTGTGCTCCATTTTCATCGTTGTCATGTCAGCTTTTGCACTCCGCTGGCCGCTCACGGTAGTGCCCGTCCACGCCGCAGCGGCCAACGACAAAAGTTACAGCCCGAGCTATACCAGAAACGGCGACCTCGTGCCGCCGCTCGAATATCGCAAGTGGATATATCTCACCTCCGGACTCGATATGAGTTATCTCCCCAGCAACACACCGGATATGTCCATGTTCGACAATGTCTTTGCCAATCGCGAAGCCTACGACAGCTTTCTGGCAAACGGCAAGTGGCCTGACAAGACTGTGCTGGTGCTCGAGGCGCGTTCCGCGTCCGTTAAAGGCTCCATCAACAAAAACGGCCATTTCCAGAGCGGCGGCGTCATGGGCATCGAAGTCCATGTAAAGGATGAAAAGCGCTTCCCCGGCGGGTGGGCGTTCTTCGATGTGGCGAGCGAGACCAAAGCAACCCTGATTCCGCTGAAAGCTCCCTGCTACAGTTGCCACCAGGATCACGGTGCCGTAGACACCACCTTCGTCCAGTTCTACCCCACGCTGTTACCGATTGCCGAAAACAAGGCGACCTTGAGCAAAAGTTATCTGAAAGAATCTCCAGCGGCGGGCAAATAACTTCTCAATCCATATCTCGCCAGTTATCCCCAAACGCGATGTCCGCAACAATTGGAACCTTCAGCTCCGTCACCGACTCCATCGACGACTTCACCAACGCTGCCACCTCGTCGGACTCCTCTTCGGCAACCTCGAAGAGCAGTTCGTCATGCACCTGGAGCACCATCCGTGTGCGCAGTTTTTTCGTCCTCAGTTTGCCGTCAATCTCAATCATCGCCAGCTTGATCAGGTCCGCCGCCGTCCCCTGCAATGGCGTATTGATCGCCGTCCGCTCGGCGAATCCGCGCTGATTCGGGTTGCGGCTTTCGATGTCCGGAATCGGTCGAACGCGCCCGAAGTGCGTCTTCACATTGCCATCCCGGCGCACCTGCTCAATGGTGCGATCTATGAAGGTTTTTACCCCTCGATAGCGCTCGAAATAGCGCTCGATATACAGCCGCGCTTCATGTTGCGGAATGCCCAGTTGCGCCGCCAGACCAAACGGCGAAATCCCATACACGATGCCGAAGTTCACCGCCTTCGCGCGGCTGCGCGTCTGCTTGTCCATCTGCTCCGCTGCCACGCCGAACACCTCGCTTGCCGTGAGCGTGTGGATGTCGCGATCATTCCGATAAGCCTCCAACAGCAGCGGGTCTTCGCTGAAGTGAGCCATCAGGCGCAACTCGATCTGTGAGTAGTCGGCAGAGAGCAATCGAAATCCTGGCGCGGCCACAAAGGCGGCGCGAATCTCGCGCCCCAATTCCGTGCGAATCGGAATGTTTTGCAGGTTCGGATTCGTCGAAGACAGACGCCCCGTCGCCGTAGCCGCCGCGTGGAACGTCGTGTGTACGCGCGCCTCGGCGTCCACCAGCAGCGGCAGCGCGTCAATGTAGTTTGATTTCAGTTTTGCCAGGTGGCGAAACTCGATCACACGCTGCGCAATTTCATGATTCTCCGCCAGGTCTTCGAGCACATTCTGCGCGGTTGAAATCGCCTTGCCCTTCCCACGGGCCATCGGCTTCGGCAAACCCAGATGCACAAACAAAACCTCGCCAAGCTGCTTGGGTGAGTTGATGTTGAAGCGCCTGTCAGCGAGCGTGAAGATGCGCTCGCTTACCCGCTCCATCTCCGCGCCAAAGCGCTCGGAAAGTCCACTCAGAATCCCCAGATTGACACGCACACCAGCACGCTCCATCCTGAACAGCACCGGCGCCAGCGGCAGGTCCATGGTCTCGTAGACGCTCGTGAGTTTGTGCTCCGCCACCTGTTGCCGCAGCTTCGGACCGAGCATCGCTACCGCGTGTGCCGCTCCTGCAAGCGACGGAGCAAGCGTTTCTCCGCTGCGCGCCGCAACGTCAGCCAGTGTCTGCGTCGCATGGGTCGGATTCAACGCATACGACAACAGCATCGTGTCCTCAACTGACCCGGCAATTGTCACATCGAGCGCTGCCGCGCGATGCAGCGCAGTCTTCCAGTCGTGAACCGCCTTCGGAATCGACGCGTCCGCCAGCAGCTTGCGGAGTTCATCATTCAGCGGAATGGACAACGCCGGACCATCCACCGTTGCCACGCCAACCATCGTCTGCTCGACAGGCACGGGAACAGCATTCGCAGCATCGGAGAGATCAAGCAGCGACTGCATCGGCGGGCCAGCTTCCTCTTCCGAATCTGGATCCGCAACCTGCGGCGTTCGCGAGTCCACAGCAAACGCAAATCCACTGCGCGCGACAGCGTAAAACGCGGCTATCTCAGCCTCATTCGGATCGTCGAGTAGCTCCACCAGCTTCGCTGATGCGGCGGGAGCCAGCTCGCGCAGCATCGACGTGAACTCCAGTTCCGTAAACAGTTCGCGCGCCGCTTCCACATCAGGCTCGGTCGTCGTCATCGCTGCCAGATCGAGCGCAATCGGCACAGTCGTGTCGATCGTCACCAGTTCCTTTGACAGCAGAACAGCCGCGCGATTCTGCTCGAGCGATTCGCGATATGTCTTGCGCTTTACCTCTTCCGCCCGATCGAGCACCGCTTCCACCGAGCCAAATTCCTGTATCAGCTCCACCGAACCTTTGTCGCCGATCCCCGGCGCGCCGGGAATGTTATCCACCGCGTCGCCCCGCAGCGCCATTACGTCTACTACTCGTTCCGGAGCCACTCCCAGCACTTCCATAACCTTGGCCGGATCCAGAATCAGATTGTCCTTCTGCGGATTCAGCACCTTCACCCGATCCGTCACCAGTTGCATCATGTCCTTGTCGCCAGAGACGATGAAAACTTCGTGATCGAGCGCCGCCGCCTGCCGAGCCAGCGTACCGATCACGTCATCGGCTTCAAACCCCTGTGCCTCCAGAATCGGTATGCGCAGCGCCTCCAGCGCGCGGCGAATGTACGGCAGTTGCCGCCCCAGGTCTTCCGGCATCGCCTCGCGATTCGCCTTGTAACCCTCGTAGGCCACCTCGACAAACGCATGCTCCTTGGCGCTCCACCGGCGCAGCGTACCGATCTCCTGCGCCTTCGCATCGCGAAACACGGCCCCGCTCACATCAAAAACCGCTGCAAAATAATGCGGCGAAAAATCCTTGCGCAGCTTCTGAATCATGTTCACAAAAACATACGTGGCCGCCGTTGGCAGGCCGCTGCGCGTGGACATGGGCCGCGAACGCTGCATCGCGTGATAGGCGCGAAAGATGAACGACATCGTGTCGAGAAGAAAGACTGGCGGCTTGGTAGTCATCGATAGCGAGTGTACCAGCGTAGCTGCCCTCGGCGCATCAGCGGTTTATCGGTCCACAACTTTCAGGCCCACATTTTCAGGCCAGAAACATGCAGTCGCCATAGCTGAAAAACCGGTACTCTCGCTCGACAGCGTGACGATACGCAGCGAGCACCGGCTCGCGCCCGGCAAACGCACTCACAAGCATCAGCAGACTCGACTGCGGCAGGTGAAAATTCGTCACTAACGCATCGACCAGCGCGAACCGATGCCCCGGCGCGATGAAAATTGCTGTCTCGCCGCTATGCGCTTCCAGCGGCGCGCCCGCAGCCAACTGCGCACAATGCTCCAGCGTGCGCACCACCGTGGTGCCGACGGCAACCACGCGCCGGCCCTCACCGCGCGCGCGGTTGAGCGCATCCGCCGTCTCCGCCGACAGCGTGTAGCGCTCGCTGTGCAGCCGAATCTCCGCCACGCGCTCGACGCGCAGCGGGGCAAACGTGCCCAGCCCGACATGCAGCGTAATCCGCGCAATCTCCACGCCGCGCGCAGCGATCGCTTCGAGCGTCTGCGCCGTGAAGTGCAACCCCGCCGTCGGAGCCGCCACCGACCCGCGCTCCCGTGCGTACACCGTCTGGTAACGCTCGCGATCCGGCGCATCATCGGCTCGGTGAATGTACGGCGGCAACGGGATATGTCCGATGCGCTCCACCGCCGCAAAGAAATCGGCAACCGCATCGAAGCGCAGCAATCGCTCGCCAAACTCGCCGCGACCGATCACCTCGGCCCGCAACACAACCTCACCCACAGCATCCGCAAAATCCAACCAATCTCCCACGCGCACCTTGCGGCCAGGACGCACCAGCGTCCGCCAGTTTCCATCCACGTCTGGCGCAGTCAGCAACACCTCAATCAAGCCCGTCGCTGGCTGCTTTCCGTGCGCCGTCGCGCGCTCGGCATATAGCCGCGCAGGAATCACTCGACTGTCGTTCAGAACCAGCAAATCGCCCGGCTCCAACAACTCAGGAAGGTCGGCAAACATCCGATCCGCCAATGCGCCCGATTTGCGATCGAGTGTCAGCATCCGGCTTGTCCCACGCTCCACTGGCGGCTGCTGAGCAATCAACCCTTCCGGCAGATGAAAATCGAAATCGGAAACGCGCAGCGCTTCAGCCGCATCGCCGCTCATCGCCCAGCTCCCACAAGCCGTTCACTGGCTCGCAAACGTGCGTGTTCCAGCGCTTCATCCAGCAGCAAGCGATGCTCTTCGATCTGAGCATCGCTTGCCTCCGGCGGAACCGCAATCCAATGCGCCCAGCTCACCACGATGCGCGTGAAGGGCTTCGGAATCAGGAAGCGATCCCAGGAATGCGTACGCCAGCAGTGCTCCGGCTCGAGGTGAAAACAGCCAATCGGAGCGCCGCTCCTCTGCGCCAGTTTCACCGGTCCCATCTTGGACTTGTAGATCGGCCCGCGCGGGCCATCCGCAGTAAAAATTGCGGGCGTATTGGCATCGAGCGCACGGCGCAATCCAATCAGTCCTTCGCCTCCGCCGCGCGAACTCGACCCGCGCACCGCGCGATAGCCGAAAAGACCCAGTGTGCGCGTAATCAGTTCCCCGTCAAAGCTGCGGCTGATCAGTATCGTCGCCCCGGTTGCTCGAAAGTAAAACGCGCAGGGCAACACGCACTGATGCCAGAAACAATAGATTTCTCGACTCGGGGTGAAACCATGAAACGCTGGCGTGACGCCATCCTCGGCAATCACATCAAAACGCCAG
>JAJZFR010000051.1 GCA_021805265.1 Acidobacteriota bacterium
GCCAGTTGGCGCGTGCCTTCATCGGTGCTGGTCTTGATCGTAAGGTGGAGGCGAATGCCGTCTTTCCCTGGCGGATAACCCGCCTGATCGAGCAGTTGCTCGGCGAGCGCGGGGTTGTAGGCGTAGTCGGAAACATCATCCGTGTACGCCCAGTGTTGCCGAGGCAACAGGCTGTCGGCAAGCTGAGCGCGCCCGCCAAGCAATGTTTTTACAATCAGTCGCCGATCAATCGCGTGTGCAATCGCCTGACGAACAAGCGCAGGCCTCAAGGCACTCTCTTGAGTGTTGAAAGCGAGATACTGGACCTGCGTCCCGCCGATCTCTTCCATCGCCAGATTGCTTTGCCGCGCAAGAACCGGCAGCGCATCGATGGGCAGCGAGTTGCTGGCAATATCGGCCGAACCCTTGCGTAGTTCGAGCGCCTGCGTGATCGCATCTGGCACAACCTGAAAGCGAATTCGGTGTACGGAATTCGCGCCCGGCGCCCCCGCCCATGTGTATGGGTTCCGCTCGAGAATGACTTCTTTATCCATCTCCTGACTGACGAAACGAAACGGGCCCGTGCCGATGGGATTTCTCCAGAAATCGGCGCCGCTGCCCGCGGGCACGATTCCCATCGCCGACGAAGACAGGTTGCCAAGAAGAAAGTTGTCCGGCTGCCTGAGCTGGATGCGAACGGTGAACGGGTCCGTCGCCTGGATACTGAAAATCGAGTCGTAACTGGCCGCTTTCGGCGTGATGATCGTTCCGTTGCGCATGGAATCGATGGTCCAAACCACATCGCGCGCGGTGAGCCTCAGGCCATTCTGAAATTGCACGTCGTGGCGAAGATGAAAGATCCATGTGAGCGGATCCGGCTGCTCCCAATCTTCGGCGAGCGCGGGCGAGAACTGGAAATGCGCATCGCGCGCGACCAGGCCATCGAAGATAAGCTGATCGATATGCTCCGATTGCCCATCGGTGCCCACGCGGGGATCGAGACTGTTGGGACTGCTTTCGATGAGGAAGACAACTGTTCCCGGATCTGAGCCGGACACGCGTCCTCCGTGGCATCCGAGCAGGCACAGCATCATTACCAGCGGCCAATATCTTCCGCGCATGAAAGTATCAAGCATGGCAGATTTGCCCCAGAATCGCGGGCCTCGCAGCTCCCGTAGCAGAGCGTAGATTGCCCGGCTGCGTGTGCCAGGTCTGCCACGCCAGCAGGGCAAAGGCGAGAGCTTCCTTGGCCTCGGAAGGGATGCCCAGCGCGTCGCTGGTCATCATCCTGCATCCGTGAGGAGCGAGCTGCTCATCAATCTGACGGAGCAATGTGAGATTGCGCGCGCCGCCGCCGGAGACGACAAAGTCGACCGGGGCCGACTGCATGGAAGCATGAGCGAACCGCAGATAGGCCGTTGCGATGGAGTGGGCCGTGAGCGCAGTCGCGGTTGCGATTGCGTCCTGCCTGCGCCTGCTCTCTTGCTGGCACCGTTTCAGGAATTTCGCCGCATACTCGCGACCGAAATCCTCGCGACCCGCTGTGCGCGGAGGAGTCTTTCGGAAAAACCGGTGACCGAGAGCCTCTTTGAGAACAGGCGCGAGAATCACGCCGGCGGCTGCTGTTGCGCCATCCGCATCGTAAGCGCGACCGTAGAGTTCTTTCATCAGCGCGTCGATCACCATATTGCCCGGCCCGGTGTCGAAGGCGATCAGCTCCTCGGCGCTCGCCCCTGGAGCAATTGCGGTGAGGTTGGCGATGCCGCCAATGTTCTGGAGCACGCGCGCTCGCTTCGAATGGCGAAAGCAGATGTAGTCGAGCAGCGGAACCAGCGGCGCACCCTGCCCTCCTGCGGCCATGTCTGCCGGGCGAAAGTTGGCGACGACCGGCACACCGAGCGCTGATGCGATCAAAGCTGGTTCGCCCGCCTGCCATGTACAGGCAAAACTGCGCCCCTGATAACGAACTATCCTGGGCTGGTGAAACAGCGTTTGTCCATGACAGCCAATGAGATCGAGCTTCACCGGATGTTTGCGAAGAGCTTGCTGCACGGCTTCCGCATAGGCGATCCCCAGTCGCCAGTTCAATCGCGCTAACTCAGCCGTAGCAATCGCGGGCGCATTCATCGCCGCGAGAATCGCGCTTCGCAGGGAAGAAGAAAACGGAACCGCGTAATGAGCCAGAAGGATGACTTTGGGATAGCCAGTATTCGCCTCGCGGATGCGCGCGAAGGCCACATCGATGCCATCGGCCGAGGTGCCGCTCATGATGCCAGCGACCACCATGGACCGCAGCCTGCCCGGACGTTTTTGAGAGGTTGAATTCATCGCATGGCTCTCGACTGAATCTCATCCCTGAATCGAAGAATGGAATCCCGCAGGGAAGTCAATTCCTCAGCTGAAAACGCCGCAGCGGTGGGACAGGAAAAACGCTCCCTGCGAAGCCGCTCGACGAGACTGGCGCGCTGCAGAACGAGTCGGCGAAAACTGACAGAGCGTTCCGCTTCCTGAAGAATCGCTTCATAGGCTCGCAGGATGAGTTCCGGACTGTGGCAAATCTCCATCAGGTGAATCCCGGCGCGTAACGCGGTGATGGCGGCTTCCTCGATCGAGAGAAATTTGAGGATGCCACCCATCTCGAGATCGTCGGAAAAAATGACTCCGCGATAGCCCAGTCGCTTCGTGAGGACAGAGTGAATCCAATAGCGCGATGCGCTGGCTGGCGCAGCACCGCTGGCCGTGCGCGGATAGGCGGCGTGATTGACCATCACCATGGGAAGTTCGTCGATCAGATCGCGATAGGGTGCCAGGTCTTCGCGCAGCATCCTGCCCATCGACCGGTTGATCGACGGCGTCTCCAGATGCGAATCGAGAGCGCCCGCTCCGAGGCCTGGGAAATGCTTGCCGCAGCCAACCACGTTGTGCATCCGGAGTCCGCGAAGAAAGGCGCGTGCATACGCGGTAACCGCCTCGGGTTGCGATGAAACCGCGCGTGTGCCAAGCACGGTTTGCGAAGCGGGCAGCGCAAGATCGAGCACGGGAGCGAGCGTCGTGTTGAAGCCGAAGGCCGAGACGGCGCGGGCGACGAGCGCGCCGTGCTGTTGCGCCATCGCATCGTCCTCGAGCACAGCCACGGCCTGCGCCGAAGGCATGGGAGCGAGCGCGTCGCGCAAGCGATCCACCGTGCCGCCTTCGAGATCGACACAGCGAAGAGAAAACGAAGCGCAGTGTTCCGTCGCCTCGTCAAGAAGGGATCGAGTCTGCGCCGCGTCGAGAATATTGCGGCGAAACAGAATCACTCCCGCCGGGCGAATGAGACGCAGCCACGCGCGATCCATCGCGGTCAATTCTGCGCCACTGAGACCGACGACCAGCAGGCTTCCAACCGAATGTCGCAGCGCGGTCATCGCGAGCGGCCCTCCAATGGATTTGTCTCCGCAAGCTCCTGTTTCAATTCTTCGAGGAGATTGAGAGCCTGAAGCGGCGTGAGAGCGTTGATGTCGGTGGCGCCGATGCGGTCCACGATGCGCTGCGAAAGCGGCGTAAAGATGGTCATCTGCATCGGTTCTCCGGCTTCGGCCTGAACGCTTCGCCGCTCCTGCTTTTCGTGTTGACGCAGCACATGCCGCGCGCGATCGAGCACGGCGCGCGGCAACCCCGCCAGTCTCGCAACTTCAATCCCGTAACTCTTCGACGCAGCGCCCGGCTCGATTGTGTGGAGAAAGACAATCCCCGCCGAAGATTCCTTGACCGCAACGCGCAGGTTTGAGACGCGCGGAAGCTTTTCCGCAAGCAGCGTAAGCTCGTGATAGTGGGTTGCAAACAGGGTTCGCGCGCCAATCTCCGAGTGGAGATATTCCACCGTCGCCCAGGCCAGCGAAAGGCCGTCAAACGTAGCCGTTCCGCGGCCCATTTCATCCAGCAGAATCAGAGAACGCGACGTTGCGGTATTCAGAATGGTCGCGGTCTCCGTCATCTCGACCATGAAGGTGGAGCGCCCGCGCGCCACGTTGTCGCTTGCGCCGATGCGGGTGTAGATGCGGTCCACCAGTCCGTAGCGCATGGAATCGGCGGGGACAAAACAACCCATCTGCGCCATCAGGACCAGCATCGCGGCCTGGCGCAGATACGTGCTTTTGCCGCCCATGTTGGGGCCGGTAATCAGCAGCAGGCCAGGACCATCCCCATGCAGGTAAATGCTGTTGGGAATGAATCGCTCCGTGCCGCTCTCACGCATTCGTTCTTCTATCACCGGATGACGCGCGGCAATGGCTTCGAGCAGGATTTCATCCACCAGTTCTGGCCGTTTGTAAGCGCGCACGCTGGCAAGATGTGCAAAGCACAGCAGGAGATCCATCTCCGCGACAATCTTCGAGCTTTGTCGGATGCGAAGCGCAGCTTCCAGTAAATGATTTCGCAGCGTGGCGAATATCTGTTTCTCGATTTCTACCGCACGCTCCTGAGCGCTGAGGACGCGGGTTTCGTAGTCCTTCAACTCGGGAGTTGTGAAGCGCTCCGCATTCACTAGCGTCTGTTTTCGCTCGTAATCGGAGGGGACCATTCCCAGATTGCTTTTGCTGATTTCAATGTAATATCCAAAGACAGAATTGAAGCGAACCTTGAGCGAGCCGATGTTGGTACGCGCGCGTTCGCGCTCCTCGATATTTGCAATCGACTGGCGCGCATTGCGACTCAGCAGGCGCAACTCATCGAGATCCGACGAGACGCCCGCGGCGATTGCGCCTCCATCGGCGAGAGTGAGCGGCGGCTCGGCAATCAGTGTTCGTGTCACATCGAGGACGACGGTGTCCAGCGTATCCAGGTGCTCGACCAGCCATTGCCAGCGCGATGCGCAAAAGGATGCCAGTGCCTGTTTGATCTTCGGCAGATGCGCGAGGCTCGCAGCAAGGGCGGCAACGTCGCGCGGACCGGCGCTATCGAGCGTCACGCGAGCGAGCAAGCGCTCGAGATCCAGAATGCCGCGCAGCGCGTCGCGGACGGTCTCGCGACGGATGAGATCGCCCAGCGCTTCTTCCACTGCGGTGTAGCGAGACAGGATGGAACCGGCATCGGACAACGGGCGAAGGATGGTCGCGCGCAGCATCCGTTTACCCATCGCCGTCACGCACTCGTCGAGGGTGCGCAGCAGGGTTGTGCGATGATCCTGTCCATGGACCAGCGGCTCGACCAGCTCGAGATTTCGCGCGGTGACCTGATCCAGTTGCAGGCCCGCGGCATGCTCCACAAATCGCAGCGCATCGAGATGCAGCGAATCCAGCTTTTGTGTCGATTGCACGTAGTGAAGAATGACTCCTGCGGCAACGGAAGCGATGGGATGATCGCCCAGCCCAAAGCCGTCGAGCGAGTGGACGCCGAGTTGCCGCTCGATCAAGGGGAGCGCATAATCGCGGGTGAACGCCCAATCCTCGATTGCAGTGCGTGTGACGGAAGAATCGAGAGCGGCCTCAAGCTCCGCCGCAAATTCGCTCGAATGGCTCGACAGCGTTTTAGCCAGCAGAAGTTCACTGGGCTGGGCTTTGAGCAACTCGTCGAGAATCTGAACTTTCGCATTCGAGCCGGAAAACTCGACTGCGCGGAAGTCACCGGTTGAGAGGTCGAGCAGCGCAAGCGCCGCAGTATCGCCATGGACATGGAGCGCGGCGAGAAAATTGTTTCGTCCCTGATCGAGCGAAGCGTCCAGCGCTGTCCCCGGCGTCAGCACCCGTGTGACCTCGCGCCGAACAATCTTTTTGGTCAGCTTCGGGTCTTCCATCTGCTCACAGATGGCGATACGAAAGCCCTTGCGCAGCAGACGTGCCAGATACGATTCCGCAGCGTGATAGGGCACACCGCACATCGGCACACTCCGCTCCCGGTCGCGCGCCGTCAGCGTGATCTGCAGCTCTCGACTGGCGACGATGGCGTCGTCGTAGAAAAGCTCGTAGAAATCGCCCATGCGAAAAAAGACCAGCGCGTCAGGATGCTGACGCTTGGCGGCCATGAACTGCTGCATCACCGGGGTAAGCATTGCGTCCGCGCTCTTCTGCGGATTTTTTGCCGTGGAGCCGGTGAAATCGCCCACGCGCTCGTCGCCAATGGTCGGGTCTGAGCCGGTTGGCTCAACCTCGGGCAGTGAAATCGGAACTGGAGACTCTGGGTGTGTCACGCTTGCAGTTCAGAGTAACGTGATTGGCATTGTCTGCGGTAGCCCCGGAGGCTTCCTCGCGCAGCATGGACGGAAATGTGCCGCGCGGAAGCGAGCGATTGGCGTGACAGTATACTGAAGTGAGGGTCCACAGTCTGAGTGGGAAGTCTGGAAACATGTATCTGGTGTGGCTGAGAATAGCGGCGGTGTTGTACGCGGTGGCGAGCCTTTCGGCGCTGCCTGCGGTCCTCTACTCGTTTCCACGCTGGCGCGGATTATGCTATCCCACAGCGGTCCTGGCCTTTCTTTTTCACTTCGTCTCAGCCACTGAAATGCTTGGTCTGGCCCATCGCTGGCTTCCAGTCGGCTACGGCGAGGTGGAGTCCCTGCTCGGGCTGCTGATTGCTGCGATTTTCCTGCTCATACGCGCAGTGTACGGGACGGTTTCCTTTGGCGTTTTTGCGCTCCCCGCGTCGTTCCTGCTGGTTTTTGTTCCTGCGCTGGGGGCCAATCGATACAGCTTTCCCTCGCCCGGCGTTCGTGTCGGCTGGCTGGTGGTGCACATCGGATTTCTGCTCGCTGCCTACGCCTGTCTGGCCTTCAGCATGGTGGCCAGTTTTCTCTATCTGGCCCAGGAACGACGCATCAAGAGCCACTTCACGCTGAAACCCGGTGGCGGCGAATCGCCTTCCTGGAAATCCTTTGACTGGCTTCCACCGCTCGACACGCTCGAGCGCATCGCCTACGCCACGCTGCTCTTCGGTTTTCCCTGCATGACGCTGGGGCTGCTTGTCGGATCGCTGCTTGCCCAGGAAAGCGTGGGGCCTGCTTATTTCTTCGATCCCAAAGTGCTGCTTTCCTTTGCCATGTGGATTCTCTACGTAGGCCTGCTTTACATTCGGCGCAGCGCCGGATTGCGCGGTCGCAGGGCGGCATTCCTTTCGAGCGGCGTCTTTCTGGTGATGCTGATCGTGTGGGCGGCAAATCTGTTCAGCCAGGTTCACAGGTTTCCCGCGCCATGAATCTCATCCTGCTTGGCATCAACCATAAAACGGCACCAATCGAGCTACGCGAACGCGTGGCCATACCGCGCGAGCGGCTGGGCGAAGCGGCGCGCGGGCTGGCCGGAATTGCCGGTGTAAGCGAGGCGATGATTCTCTCCACCTGCAACCGGGTTGAGATGCTCGCGGCAACGAATTCGCCCGGAGTGGATGTCTCGAATTTTCTCCTGGAACATCTTGCAATTGATGCGGCCGAGTTGCGCCCACACCTGTATGAATATCGCGATCAGGCAGCCGTGCTTCACCTCTTTCGCGTAGCGGCCAGTCTGGATTCCATGGTTGTCGGAGAATCTCAGATTCTGGGCCAGGTGAAGGATGCCTACACCGTCGCGCGCGAGGCCGGAACCGTCTCCCATCAACTGGAGCCGCTGCTGCAAAGCGCCTTTGCTGCCGCAAAACGAGTTCGCACCGAAACCGAGATTGGAAACACCTCTGTTTCGATCGCCTCGGTAGCCGTCGATCTGGCCAGGAAGATATTCGGTTCGCTCACAGAGAAGACGGTGTTTCTGGTGGGAGCGGGCAAGATGAGCGAGCTTGCTGCGCGCCATCTGGTAGCCCACGGAGCAAGCAGAATCCTGCTCGCCAATCGCACTCTGGCTCGCGCAACGCGAGTCGCGGAGAACTTCACCGGATCGGTGCGTCCCCAGGTCGTAGCCTGGGACCGGCTGCACGAAACAGCCAGCCAGGCCGACATTGTCATCACCTCGACGGGCGCGCCCCAGCCCATCTTTCTGCGCGAACACGGACAGGCATTTCTCCATCAACGTCGCAACCGGCCCATGTTTTTTATCGACATCGCAGTGCCGCGCGATGTGGCCCCGGAGATCAATCGCCTCGAAGGAATTTTTCTCTACGACATCGACGATCTGCAATCCGTGGCCGCCGCCCATCTGGCGGAGCGTACGCGGGAAGCAGGAGATGCCGAAGCGATGATCGCCGTCGAGGTCGAGCGCTTCCACCATCGCCAGAAAACCGTCCATGTTGCACCACTGATTGTCGCCCTGCAGCGCCGCGCGGAAGAGATGCGGCTGAGCGAATTGCGACGGATGCATCCTCGCCTGGAAGAGTTGAGCGTCGAACAAGCCGCTGCGGTCGAAGCGCTGAGCCGTTCCCTGGTCAACAAGTTTCTCCATCCCCCGATGCAGGCGCTCAAGCTGGCCGCGCGCGAGGGCGACGACGCGCGCATCGCGGAAATCTCTGCCGCATGGTCGTTGGCCAACGCACCGGTCGAGAAAGCAACCGACGAACAATCCATGCCTCGATCCACAAACCAGAACTCCGATGCATCGGACGCTGCCGCGCCGGTGGAGGAACTCGCAGTGGCCCTGCGAAGAGGCGCGTTGTGATTCGCATCGGCACTCGCGGCTCGCAACTGGCGCTGTGGCAGGCCAACCATGTGGCTGCGCTGCTCCGCGCAAACGGAGATGAGGTTACCATTCAGGTCATCAAGACGACTGGGGATCGTTTGCAGGAAGTCACCTTTGCCGAAGTCGGCTCCAAGGGCATGTTCACGCTCGAAATCGAGCAGGCGCTGGCCGAGGGCGGAATCGATCTTGCGGTGCACAGCCTGAAAGATCTGCCGACCGAACTGCCTGCGGGATTTGTGCTCGGCGCAACGCCAACGCGCGTCGATCCACGCGATGTTTTTGTCTCCTGCAACTACTCATCGCTGCAAGAGTTGCCTGCGGGCGCGCGTGTTGGCACAAGCAGCCAGAGGCGTCGCGCACAGCTTCGCCACCTGCGTCCGGATATTGAGTGTGTGGAGTTTCGCGGGAATGTGGATACGCGGCTGCGCAAGCTGGGCGAGGGGCAGGTCGCGGCGATTCTGCTCGCGGCGGCGGGTCTTGACCGGCTGGAGAAAACCGAGTGGGTTCGCGAACGTCTCGCACCGGAGGCGATGTGTCCTGCGGCCGGGCAGGGCGCCCTGGGCATCGAGTGTCGCGCGGACGATAGGCGAGTTCTCGACGCCGTACAATTCCTCGACGATGCCGCGACGCGCTTTGCCGTGACTGCGGAACGCACCGCGCTGGCCGCGCTCGGCGGCGGTTGCCAGGTGCCGATCGGGGTTCACTGTCGCCCCCATGAGGCCGACGCGAATCTGGCTCCGCATCCAGGCGAGTTTGAAATTATGGCCGTCGTTGCAGACCCCTCTGGCTCGCGCCTGCTCCGTGCGCGGGCAACGGGCGTTGATGCCCCCGCGCTCGGCCAATCCATCGCGGAAGAACTGTTGGAGCTAGGCGCGGGCGAGTTGCTTGGCGCGGAAATCGAGCCATGAATTCCAACCATGACATGTCGCCGCAGCCACTGCTCGGGCGGCGTGTCCTGGTCACCCGCGCGCCCCATCAGGCTGCGAAGCTGAGCGATGGTCTGCGCGCCAGGGGCGCTGTTCCCGTCGAGGTTCCGGTGCTCGATATTGCGCCGCCGGTGAGCTTCGACGCGCTCGATCAGGCGCTGCTGCATCTGGAGAGCTACCAGTGGCTGATCGTGACGAGCGCGAATGCTGTCGAGGCCATTGCGGTCCGCTGCAATCGGCTATCCCTGGCTCTCGACGGCTATCTCCGATTGAAGGTCGCGGCGATTGGCCGGGCAACGGCAGCGGCTGTGGAAGCGCTGGGTCTTCGCGTGGCCTTGACGCCCGCGCGCTACCAGGCCGAGAGTCTGGCCGAGGCATTGCTGGAACAGGTAAACCACCAGCGCGTACTGCTGGTGAAGGCCGCAGTCAGCCGCGATGTGATCCCGGAAGCGCTGCGCCGGGCGGGCGCGGAGCTTACCGTGGCGGATGCATACCAGACCATCCTGCCGCGCGATTCCGTCGCGCTGCTCCAGAGCGCCCTGGCCAGTGGACTCGACGCCGTTACCTTCACCAGCTCTTCCAGCGCGCGACATCTGGCCCAGGTTGCCGCTGCGGCTGGATTCGCGTTTCCGCTGCCCGGCGTTG
>JAJZFR010000427.1 GCA_021805265.1 Acidobacteriota bacterium
TCTCAGCCTCCCGCCTGCCCGGGCCGCCTCACGCATCCCCTGTGAATGTCGATTCCACCAACGCCGTTGAAAAGCACACTCGCTTCCACCCCAGAAAAAAACCGCGCCTCTTGCCCTTGCCCTTGCCTTTGCTTTTGCCTTTGCCCTTGCCTTTGCTTTTTTGGTTGTCATTCCCGAAGGGAATCTGCTTTTGCTCTTGCCTTTGCTTTTGCTCTTGCCTTTGCCTTTGCTCTTGCCTTTGCTCTTGCCTTTGCCCTTGCCCTTGCTTTTTGGTTGCTCTTCCTCAGCACCCTCAGCAAAAGCCCCCACGCGACCAACGGGAGCGGCCACCGCGCAAACGCGCAGCCGCTGCATGCAATGCCGACCAACGGGAGCGGCCACCGCGCGAACGCGCAGCCGCTCCATGCAATGGCGCAGTGGCTGCATGCAATGCTTACTGGCCGCCGCACCAGTAGCGCACCGCGTAGCCTGTCGATGCGGCCAGTGCTGCATCCGCCGTCAAGGTCACCCCTGTCGTCGTCTCTGTCCACTCGACCGTATTCACCGCGCCGCTTCCCGCCAGCGTCGTGTTCACCACGCAGTTGGCGCTGGCCGTATGCGCCGTGGGAAAGCTCAGCGTCGCCAGTGCCCCGGTCGTCGTCGCCGTTCCCGTCGTCAGTGTCAACGTTCCGCTCACGCTGTCGCAGGTGTGTCCGCTCGCGCAGCCGATCGTCGCTCCCGACCCTGCCGCCGCGCCGGTCGCCAGCGTCATGCCGCCGCTTCCGGCAAAGCGTTGCGCCGTCTCGGCTCCCGCCACCGCCACTGTGAACGGCCCAGCCGATCCCGTGTGCGTAAAGTTCAGCGTCTCCGCTCCGTTCGCGCCTGGCACACAGCTCGGCTGCATATTCATCTGGTCCATCGTGCTTGCGCTGCCGTTCCAGTAGAAGCCTGCGATGTTCACATACCCGCCATTCACACAGCTTGTCGCCGTCGCGTTCGCCGTCCCGTTCACCAGCACCACCGGCGTGCCCGCATTCACGCGAATCCCGCCATAGCTGGTCTGCAACATATTCGCCGTCATCGTCCCCGGCACCGTCAGGTTGCCCGCATTCGTCACCGTCATCGCCGCCGCATTCGCGTTCGACCCTCCCTCATACACGATCAGCCCGCCCGTCCCGCTGCCGCTGCCGTTGTTGATCGTCACCGCATTCGCGCCCGCGCCCGCGTTGATCGCCGTCTGCCCGTTCTGATAGGCGACAATTCGGTCCATTGCATTCGCAGCATCCGTCATCCGCAGCGTATTGCCCGTGTCCTTCTTCCACGTCCACTCCGCCGCGCCGGTGTAGCTGTTCCACTCGACCGTCCCGTTCTCTTCCGCCGTCGTACCCGGCTGAAGGCTCAACGTCTCCGCTGCGTTCGCCGCATTGCTCAGCGCCACATTCCCGGTAAACGTTCCCGTCCCCGTCACCGTCGGCGCAGCCAGCGTCGGACTCGTCGCCAGCACCGCGCTCCCCGTGCCCGTCGTCGCCAGCCCGCTCACCGTCGTGCCCGTCGTCGCGTAGTACGCCACCTGCCCCGCCGTCCCGCTGGCCACCGTGCCCGCGCCGCCGCCTGTTGCCCCGCAGCCCGTGCAGCTTGCCACCGTCAGGTTGCCGCTTCCGTCGATCTTCGCCACCTCCGTCGGTGTCGCCCCGCCGGAGTAGAACGCCACTCCGCCCGTCCCCGCATTCGCCTCCAGATTGAAGCGCACCGCGCCCGTGCCCGCCGCGTCCAGATACTCATCTCCGTTCTGATACGCCTTCACGTGGTCCAGCCCGTCAATCGCCGAGTTCAGCGCCCAGTTATTCCCTCCGTCCTTCACCATGTACCACTGGCTCGCCCCGGTGTAGTCCTTGTAGATCAGGCTCTCCTTCTGCGTCGTCGTCTTGCCTGCCTCCAGCGTCGCGTCGATCTCCGCGTCCGCGCCGTTCTTCACCGTCGTCGATCCGGTGAACGTCGTCGTTCCTCCCACCGCCAGCGTGCCCAGGAAATCCGCATTTCCGCTCCCGTCCACTGTGGCCACCGTCGTCGGCGTCGCTCCGCCGCTGGCAAACGCCACCCCGCCCGTCCCCGCGTTGCCGCTGCACTGGAAGCAGACATTGCCCGTACCCGTTCCGTTGATCGCCGTCGAATTGTTCCCCGCCGCGTTCTGTTCCTCCATCTGCAATCGGATCGTCCCGTTGATCAGGTCCTGAAAGATCCAGTTCGACTGTCCGCTCGCGCCGTCCGTCAGCCCCCACAGCCAGTTGTACTGCGTCGCCGACGTGCCATTGTCCACCTGACTCTCCCACTCCAGTCCGCGCACATTCCCCGCGCCCGTCCCCAGCCGATAGTGGTTCGTCACCGTCGCGTCCTTCTGGCTCGCATACCAGTCCCCGTTCACCCCGTTGAAGGTCCGGTGAAACGCATCCCAGAAGCTGTTCCGGCTTCCGTTGTCCACCAGCGCGCCGCTGAACATCGTCCCGCCCGTCATCCAGCTATTGAACTGGCTGCCCGCATCCGCCTCCACCTGCGTCGTCGAGCCTTCGTTCCTCATGCCCACCAGCGTATTGTTCTGCGCATTCAGCCCCAGATGCACCGCCGTCGCGCAGCCCTCCACATCGCCGCCCGTGAACGTATTCCCGTCGCCCTGCAACAGATTCACGCCAATCGTGCCCGCAATCGCGCTCCCGCTCGCCGTCGGGCAGTCGATATGCAGCCGCACAAACGTGCTCGCATTCACCCAGTCCGTCGTCGCCGCATTCGCCACCTGATGCCCCACCGCATTCACCGCAATCTGGAATCCGTTGAAGTCCTGATCCATCAGCGTGCCGCCCGTGTAGTTGCCCGTTCCGTCCAGTTCCATCGCCGTCTGGTTCGCGTTCCCCAGGTAGTAGTCGCTCTCCAGGTCCAGTTCCTGTGTTCTCCACGCCGCCAGGGCTTCCGTCCCCGCGCTCGTCGATCCCGTCGTATTCACCAGCACGTTGTCCATCGCAAAGCCCATCGTGTCCGTCGCATAGGTCGCGTCGCCCACCTGGATCGCGGCTCCCGCGCCCGAGTACGCCAGCACCGTGCCGCCCGATGTACCGCTCGCCGTCGTGCCCCCGCGCAGCGCGCAGCCATGCAGCTTCACTCCGCGCACCCCCGCAGGAATCACCATCGGAGCCGTCATCGCAATCGTCGCGCACGGCAGGTCCACACGCGTATTCGCCACCCCGATCGTCACCGCCGCGTTGATCGCCTGCGACCCCGTGTAATTCCTCGCATCGCACGTCCCGCCCGTCGCCGGCAGCGCCGCCACGCACGCCGCGATCTGCGCTCCGATATTCGCTCCGCTTTGCTGGTCCACCTCCGTCAATCCACCCACCGACTTCGCCGTCAACACGCCGCTGAAGGCCGTCGTAGCCGCCGTCAGATTCGCGCCGCCCAGGTTGGCCAGCGCCTGCGCCGGAGTTCCCGCGCCCGTGCCGCCAAAGTTCAGCGCCAGCGTGCCCGTCGTCACGTTGCTCGCGTTCAGACCCGTCAGGTTGCCGCCCGCCAGTTGCGGAGCCGTCTCCCACGTCGGCACAAACGCGCCCGTCCCGTTGCCCACATCCACCAGCAGCGCCGCTGTCGTCGAGCTGTTGCCCGCCAGCCGCGTCGGATTCCCATTCGCGTCGCCCACCACCAGGTCGCCCTCGCTCTGGGTCAGCGCTGCCGTCGCCGTCGGCGTGTTTCCGCTCGCCGCCGGTGTCGCCGGTGCCGATGCGCCCGACAGCAAAAACGCCTGATACGTTCCCGCCGGATAACTCGCCGGTGCCGTCGTCGGATTGCAGGCCGTCATCGCCATCGTTCCCGCCGCCGTCACCGCGCCGCTCAGTTGCAGCCCGCCCGCGCTCGACGGCGCAGACACAAACAGAATCCCGTCCGTCGCCGCCGCATTCGGCAGCGTGATCCCCGCCACCGTCGCGCAGCTTCCCGGCCTCACCGTCCCGCCCGCAATCGCAAACGCCTGCTCGGCAAAGTCCGTCACCGGCAGAGTCCCGTCCGTCGCGCTGATCGCGCCCGCACGCACCCGCAGCCCCGGCATCTGCACCGCCGTCTGCCCCTGCATGCCCACATACCCGTCGTTCTCCAGCACCAGGTAGCGCGGCGGCTGATTCTCACTTGCATTCAATCCATCCGCCGCTCGCAGACACCACGCGTCTCCATATCCGCCCACCACGCCATGCAGGCAAAGCTCGCCAGAGTCGAAGTTCACCTCGCCCGGCAACGTCGTACCTGTCGATACGCCCACGTTGTATCGTGTCGTCGTCGCCGATGCCGTCCGCGGCACAACCGCCGAGGACGCCAGGCTGTCCGTGTTCGTCAGGCCATATCGGAAATCGCTCACCTGCTGCGACAGACTCACCTGCGGCGGCTCCGCCACCGTATCCGCGATCGGCGATCCCGTCACATTGATATTCCGCGCCGTCATGTTCTGGAAGTCGTACAGCAGCACCGCGCCCATCAGCTCGTTATCCACACTGTCATACGGATTCGGACAGCTCGCTGACCCGTACGCTCCAAAACTGCTGTTCGAGTCGCACCACCCCACATACTCCGTCCCAATCGAGTCGATCGTCCAACCCGTCGCCGCCGTGGCGATAATCGGATAGTTCTGGGTGTACTTGATATTCGCATTGTGCAGATACACACCAATCACCGGCCGGTCATAGCGCGAATAGGTGGCAAACATCACGTGATAAATCCCGCGCCACAGCGAATCCGTCACCCCTCCCGCAGGAGCCTTGTTCTGGTCCGTCAAACGCGTCTGGTTGTCCTGCACATGAAAGAAGTACGTGTTGAACCACGTATCCAGAGCATTCTGCCCCGTCTGCGACTGCGCCTGTGTCGTCCAGTTGTAACCGTAAAAAACAACCCCGTCCACGCTCGTCCCGTCGCCCAGGTTGTACTCGTTCACCACCGCGCCGCCTTCCACGCTTGTTCCCGGCGCGCGCGACTTCCACCAGCCGCCGATAATCAACCCCGACATCATCCCCTGCAGATTCAGGTTGTGGAACTGATCGAACTGCGAAGACCCCAGCAACAACGCCATGCCCACGCCATTCATCGTCACCCGGTCCCACTGCCAATAGGCCGCAGAAACCGCCGTCGCACCAATGAACGCCTGCGTGATGTTCAGGTCATACAGATTCCACGATGCAATCGACGTATCCGAGCCGAAGATCGCAAAGTACGGCGCAGCCATCGTGTACTGCGAAGCCGAAGCGGCGCTGCCCGTGAAGCTCGACTTGATCGTCGCCCCGTTGCCATAGATCGTCAGCGGCGTCGATTGTCCGCTGGGGATGCGAATCGCATAGCCCAGATACCCCGGCGTCTCCGGCGCCAGATTGGTGCAGGGAACTCCGTTGCAGGTGTCTGTACTCGGTGCCGTGCCGTCGTCCCACGCCGTCTGCATATACCCGGTGATCGTCCCGATGAAGTACGTCTTGCCCTGCGTCAGAGTCACCGATCCGGCGTGCGCTCCATTGCCGGTCGCAAACTCGATCGCATTGTTGAAGCACTGCGTATCGTCCGTCACCCCGTCGCCCGCGCAGCCAAAGTCATCCACGCGAATATCCGCCGAGTAGGTCGTCGCACCGCGCCGCTGATCCAGCACCGGTGCAGGCTGCGCAGCAGCCGGTGGCGCTGCCACCGAGATCGACGGGCAGCTTGTATACCCGCTGCCGCCGCTGCCCACCGTGTAACTGGTCACCGCACCATTGCTCAGGTTCGCCGTCACCTGCAATCCGCTTCCGCCGCCGCCCGTCACCGTCACCAGCGGAGCCACCGTATACCCCTGCCCAAGCTGTCCTGGAATCACCGAAGTGACCGCGCCATTCTGCGTCGGATCATAGACGCACTGCGCCGTCGCCTGCATCGCCGCAAACTGCGCATAACTGCCCGTCGTTCCCGGCGGAATCAACGCGGATGCCGCTCCGCTCACACATCCACTCACGCTCGGCGCAAGCGCGCAGTTCGTCGTCCCGTCGATCACCGGCGCATTCAGCGCGCCCGTCATCGTGCCGCCCGCCAGCGGCAGCTCGCCGCTTCCGCTGGCAATCTGGCTGGCCACGGCCTGGTCCACATACGCCTTGTTCGCCGCCTGCTCCGGCACCGTCGGCGCATTGGCCACCAACAACTGCTGAAAGGCCGGCACAAACGCCATCCACGCCGTCTCCACGTTGGTCGAGGTGCTCGGCGGCATGCCCTGCGCGCTCACCGCATTGCCCGCCGTCGCGCTGTCGCAGGCCGAGTTGCCCGTCACCGTGTTGTAGGGAATCCGAAAAATCTGCCAGCTCGTCGTCAGGCTCACCGTCTGGTCGGCAAACGCGCAGCTCTGCGCCCCCGTCGTCCCGCTCAGCTTCAGCTCCTGCGTCGCTGCTGTATCCGCTTTGGCCGCAATCACCCACGTACCGGTCCCGGCCGGAAATCCCGCGCCCAGCAAAAGTGTTCCACCCGTATTGCGCACGCTCCAGTTGCCGCTCGTGTCCCACGCTCCGCCCACCGCGCGTACATACGATCCCGTCACCGGAGCCGTCGCATCCTTGCCCGACTGGCTGCCCGCGCCGACGCTTTCGCCGCTGGCCGCAAGCAGGTCTTCCGCCGTCAGGAAGAGATCGTTCAGGCTACTGAAGGCCTGATTCGCCGCGCCGCCGCCCAGCAGCGCAAAATCCGCCGTCGCGCGTCCTTCGTCCAGCCGCGCCGCCTCCACCGCGTGCTCGCTGTCGCCACTGCTCTGCTCCAGGACGTTGCCCAACCCTGAGTCCGCCAGATTGGCCGCGCCACTCAGGCCGATCTGCTGGAAGCGATTCGACGAGCCGGTAAATCCGTTCGCGGCTCCGTTCAGCTCCGCGCTCGGCGCAATCACCAGCGCCGGATAACGCGTCGTCGAAGCCACCAGCGTGCCTCCGCCTTGCATCGCCGTCTCGTGCGTCTCTGAAGAAGCCGCGTTCCACACCGTATAGCCGCCGCTTCCGGCCAGCAGTGAGCCGCCCAGCAGCGTCATCTTCTGGCCCGAGATCAGATTCACCGCCCGCGCCGTCATCCACGTCCCTGCAACATTCACCGTTGCCGTCGTCGTCGCCGAGCAGCCAAATCCAGCCGAAGTCACCGTCACCGCGCCCAGCGATCCGTCCCCGTTGACCGACGCATTGGCCGCCGCCGTGCAGCTTCCGCTGAACTGAAGCGGAACCGTCGGTCCATACGGATCAAAACCCAATCCGTGCTCCGGCCCAACCGCGACGCCCGTCACCGCACCCGAAACCGTCGTCACCGTCAGTTGCGGCTGCACGGCGATCCACTCCGGCGCGACCTGCACATTGCGCACCGTCCACCCCTGGCCCTCAGAGGAGAAATCCAGCACCAGTCCCGTCGGCGCTTCGCCGGTTGCCGCCGAGTTCCACGCGTGCGCGCTCACTCCATCCAGAAAGTTATTCGCTCCCACGGCGGCCACAAATCCATGCACCACATTCAGCGCAAGATCGATCCACTGATTGTTGTCCGCCGCGAGTCCGGCGGGAGTAGATGCGGAGAGCGCAGGCATGGCGATGCCAGTGCCCAGTCCACGCATGGCGATGCCGCGAAAGGCGCTGCCGGTGGGCCATTGCGCCAGATACAGGCCGCAGGTGTGCGTCGAGCTGGCGCCGGTATATCCGCCCAGCGGATCGTTGCCGGTGGTGGCGATAACCATGTTCTCGATCACCGCATTCTTCAGGCCATTTCCGCCCGCGCCCGTCGCCGCCGGCATGGCGATGCCGCAGTTGCCGATCGACCATCCCGCTCCGCTGCCCGCCGTCGCGGCCAGTCCATTGCCGCTCGGCGAAAAGATGCTGCCGTTTTCCACTGGACGATTCACCGTGCAGGAACCGGCCGCCGCGCGGCCCTCAGCCGGCGAGCACGACACATCCACGCTTTGATCCACGTAGATCGAAAAATCATGCAGGTGCGTCGCCGAGAAGAGCGTCGGCGAATCCGCCGTAGTCGCCAGCACATCTTCGCCGGGAAAGCCCATCAGTGCCGAGTTCTGCGCGCCCTGGCCCGCAATCGACTCCAGATGCCAGTTCAGTTGATGCGTCTTGCAGATGCCAGACGGCAGCATCAGCCCGACATGATGGCTTTGCGCGTAGTTGATCGCCGCCTGCAACGCCGCCGTATCGTCCGTCGAACCGTCGCAAACCGCGCCAAACTCCTTCACATTGCGCGCGTGCTGCTGCGCTCCGCCCGTGCGCCAGTCTTCCACGCGAACGCCGCCAGGATTGCTGAAGCTGTCCGTGCCTCCGTAAGTCGGCGGAACGATCATCGCTCCCGTCGATCCCGCCGCATTCACCGTCGTTTGCAGATTCGTCTGCGCCGTTCCACTCACTGGCGAAGCAACGCCGTTCACCGCCGGCGTCCCCAGCGCGCCCGTCATGGTGCCGCCCGCCAGCGGAAGAGCCTGCGCGAAGCTTTCATCCACATAGTGTTTGTCGGCGGCCATCAGCGGAGTGGTGGGGTCGCCGCTCAGGGTAAGTGGTCCGGTGAGCGTGCCACCGGAGGGGGAGAGCTGACTGCTGCCCAAAGCGGCGATCTGTTGATTGACATAAGCCTGCGTGACGGCCTGAACGGCCTGCGCCGCCGGCAGCACCTGCGCCTCCACTGAGGCAATCGTCGCCGTCGTCGTCGCGGGAACCACCCAGTACTCCGTGTTCACCGTCCCGTCCGAAAGCTGATAGATCACCGTGTAGTAAAGCCCCGCCGGCGTAGCGCCGAGGTTGGGCGCAAGATTGACACTCACAAAGCCGTCCGCGCCAATCGTCACCGACGTGCTCCCCGCGGAGACGCTCTGGCCGGCGGCGGTCGTAAACGACGGCCAACTGAGGAGCAAGGTGCCGGAGGCAACCGCACCGCTGGCCTCATACACCGTACCCTCCACCGTTGTCGTGGTCACGGCCTGGCTCCAGCCGACCGTCGCGCACAGCAGTGCGAGCAGAAGCGCAATCCTCCGAACTCCGGTTTGTGTCTCAACGCTCCACCAAGTGTTCATTGCGTATTTCCTCTCCGTCTTTTTCTCTGTGCCCATCGTTCTCCGCCTGTCATTGGTGCTCATCTCATCCACTGCAAAATCCAGAACTCTGCGCGGGCGCCGACTCATCCTGCGGCGCACAAAAAAATGCGGCCCGCATCGCTTGCAGGCCGCATCGTGGAATCTTTTTCGCTCGCCCTCATCCCGGGCCAGGCTGCCGGCCTTCCACGCGCTCCGGCTTCCTCATCTATTCGTCGTCGTCTTCTTCGTCGTCGTCGCTCATTCCGCCCCACAGCGTCTCTGCAAAGCTGCGGTACTCATCCCGACGGATCGGCTTCTTGGTCGTCACTCTGCCGGCAATCTCAAACAGCACCCGAACGCTCGGTGCATGCGTCTTGTCCACCACATTGGTGCCAATGCAGGTGATCACCTTCAGCAGGTTTCTCGCCACAATCCGGTCCGCCTTGCTGGCCATGTGCTCCAGGAGCGCATTGTCCAGAACCTCGTCCTCCGGATCGTCCATCACTTCTTCCAGGTTGAAGATTGCCTTCTTCTGTCTTTCCTGCCCATTCGCTTCCTCTTCCCTTTGCGTCCCCTTGTTGTGTATCTCCGCCATCGCCCCGCCGATTTCCGACACCGAGGTTCTTGCAAGCAACAAAAAAGCGGAGCGGCCCTGCCGCAACCGCTCCCGCAATTCCGTTCCTCGCGAATGTTTTAAGCTTAGCGAATTCGGAATAAATACCTGCCATTTTCTGAAAATTTTTATCACTATTGCAATGAATCACTTGGGTTGGTTTTCCACAGACGCACCGCTTGACAGATTTTCCGGCACAGCCAGCCGCGGACACCCAGCCCTCGCCGCGCCACGAACATCCGCTACGCTCCCTTACGGTCGCGGGCGTACGGTCGCGGAGAACGCTGACGAGAGCCAAATTCTCTGGATACCAAGGATGGCGAGTCTGTCCGCATCGCCGATGCGGGGTCAAGGTTGGAAGATGTGGTCGCGGTGGTAGGCAAGGAATTCT
>JAJZFR010000322.1 GCA_021805265.1 Acidobacteriota bacterium
AGCACATCCGTGTTGACAACCTTTGGCTTGGCCTTGCGATGCTGACGCGCATTCGGCATCGACATTGTCCAGTCGTAGCCGTAGCTGCCGATCGAACAGATCAGCTTCTCGCGCGGGACCAGGCTCAGCGCTCGTTTGAGATTGGCTACAAACCACTGCTGACTGGCGATGGGGCCGGGATCGCTGGTCACCTCGTGCTCGTCGTAATTCATCAGCACGATGCCGTCGGAGTTCGCCGCCACCTGCTTCAGGTCCTCATCGTCGGCCGAGACCGCCATGTTTACATACAGTCGCAGATTGCGCGGATGCATCTGGACGTATAACTCCGAGATGAGAGACTTATAGCCTTCCTGGGCTGCGTCCGGAAGATTTTCAAGGTCCAGGGACAGGCCACGATACTCCGGGAAAGTTGCCAGAAAAAGCATCAACTGCTGTTCGAGCGCTGCACGGCGTTGAGGGTCTTCCACGATCTTGCCAACGCTCGGATCAAAGTCCTGAATCGCCGCGCTGAAGTTCTGCAGAACGGGAAATATTTCCGTGTCTTCCTTGGCGTCCTGAATCACCCGCTTGATCCTGTTCGCTTCATCCGGGTCGCGAACTGAATTGGAACCGAAGACAGGGAATTCCCGGCCCTCCTGCGTCGTTCCCATGATTTGGAAGTCTGGCCCATTGATATGCAGCCAGACGGGAAACAGAAAATCGATCTGGTGCACGTGCTCTTTGAAGGACGAATAGCTGGCCGCATCGTCCGGCGTGTAATAGGCCGCGCGCAGACCCTCGCCGGTATTGAGTGGAATCTCCGAAGGCTTGCGCGTTGTCTTGCGTCGCGACGGCCGCACGCCTTTCGCCAGCCGCATCTCTCCATTGTGGTCGCGCAGGGCTTTGTAGTTGTGCCGCGGGATCGGCAACAGCAGGCTGGGAAGACTCTGATGGCGAAGTACGTTGAACGCAAACGCCGCGAGCACGAGTGTGGATGCCACTGCGACAATGTCAAAAATGCGGCGCAGGCGCTTCCATCGCTTCCGTCCCGGATCCGCAAATATCTGTTTGTCCCGCATGCTCTTCGTTCCCTCGTTCTGCGCCTCGCCTGAATCCCGGCGCTCGACAACCGTCGCCTGGCGCCGGGAAGGCCGACCACTTTCAGAATACCGGGTCCATCACGCTGTGTCTGCTAAAACCTGAATCGGAAAGCTCTGTTCGGAATGCCGTATAACTGAAAGCGTATGTCTGATGATCCCGTCCCCGACTGCAAAGAGTGCCGTTCCGCTCCGCCGGTGTGGATGCGCGTGAGCGCCTGCTTTGCTCTGGTCGTAGGGGCTGCGCTGCGACTCTGTTTTTACCGCTGGTTTCCGCAGATTCAAGGGGACGCCGAAGTGTACGGCGATCTGGCGAAAAACCTGGTTTTGCACGGCCAGCTCGCGCTGAGCGATCCGTCGGGTCAAATCCACGCCAGCCTGATTCGCCTACCCGGCTACCCGCTCTTCATGGCCCTGTGCTTTCGCCTCTTCGGCATGGAAAATTACTGGGCCGTCGTCGCCATGCAGACCGCGCTCGATGCCTTTGCCTGCCTGCTGATGGCTGACACAGCGCGCAGGATTGCTCAGGCCATTACGCAACGAAGAACTGGACGCATGGAAGCATGCTGGGGCGCGGCCATCCTCACTCTCTGGCTCGCCGAACTGTGCCCGTTTACCGCAATCTACGTCTCTGCGCCACTCACCGAAGGACCAACGCTTTTCTGCATTGCGCTGGCGATGTGGTCCGCCCTTCGCTTTCAGGATTCCCCGCGCGACGCATCGGGCTGGCGTTATGCGCTGCTCTTCACCTTCGCGGTTGCGTGGGCGGCGCTGCTGCGCCCGGACGGCGCACTGTTCGCCATTGCGTTTGCTCCCGCGCTGCTCACGAATCGAACGCGTCAGGCCCTCGGCGCAGCGCGGCTGGCGCGCATGGGCGCAGTCTGCGCACTGCTCGCTCTTGCTCCCTTCGCGCTGTGGACCGGTCGCAACGCGCGTGTTTTTCATGTCTTCGAGCCGCTCGCTCCGCGCTACGCCAGCGACCCCGGCGACAGCAGCGACCTCGGCTTCGAGCACTGGGCTGCAACCTGGACGCTCGACTTCGTCAACACGGTCGAAGTCTACTGGCCAGTTCCCGGAGCCTCCGTCGAAATCAGATTCGTGCCGCAGAGAGCCTGGAGCAATCCGCACGACGATGACCGCCTGCGGCAAATCCTGCTGGCCTACAACGAAGGCGGCTACCAGACAACCGACTCGATGAATCACGCTCTCGACACCATCGCGGCGCGCAATCTTGCCGCGCATCCCTGGCGTTGTCGCCTCGCGATACCGCTTGGCCGCGTGGCGGATATGTGGCTGCGTCCGCGCGTCGAAAATCTGCCCATCGATCTCGACTGGTGGGTCTATGCTCACCATCACTACGAAACCATCTTCAGTTGGAGCTATGCCGCGCTGAATCTGATCTTTCTGGGTGTGGGTTTTGCCGGATGGGCGCTGAAGCCGCGCCTCTGGCTGGCCATGGCGCTTTACATCCTGCTGCGCTCGCTGCTGCTGGCCACCGTCGAAGGCCCGGAGGCACGCTACACCATCGAATTTTTCCCGATGTTGATTGTCTGCGGCGGCGTGTGGCTTGGCTTACATCTCCCGAGAGCGAAGCAGACACGCAATCAGCGCTGAATCACGCGAGTGCCCGAAGCTGTCTTGACGGCAAATGCATTCGCGGGTACGCCGCTGTTCAGATGAACGATCTTGTAGTTCACCATCCGATAGTTGCCGGATGGATCGAAGGACTGCTGACGAATGGCGATTCCGCTGGCCATATCTACCCACAGAATCACCTTGCTCACATTCTGTTTCGCGCCTTCGTTGAGCGGCAACAGCTCCAGGCGCGAGGTTGCCATGCCGTCAATCGTCTCCGCGCCGGTGTAGCGCACGTTCCAGTTTTTCTTCAGGTCGGCACCACTGCCACCGAAGCCCAGCGCCAGAAAACTCTCAATCTGAGATTGTTTGCCGGTTGTCTTGAAGATGGTCAACTGCTTCAGCATCGGCTCATACAACTTGAACTCGCCGCCGTCGTAGACCATCTCCTTGGGCACGGGTTTTCCATCGAGCGTCTTCAGGTGAAGCGCCGTGGAAACCTCGCCCTTGCGGCGCTCGAAATAGATGGTTCCCGTCTGCGTGTCTTTGTCATAAATGGGCTGCGTCTGGACGTTGTCCCAGACGACTTCGGCCTCCGCCGATTTGAATTTCTGAGCTGTCGCATCCAGCCTTGCGAGCGTCTTGTCCAGTTCCGTGCTGGGTGTCTGGGCAATGGAAACGCCAAGGTTCGCGACCAGAAAAATCGCTCCCCATAAAAATCCTGCGGCAAGTATCCTGCGCATCGTCTTCTGCTCCCTCGACCCAGCTTTAGCGTCGCACATGAACCCGCCACTCCGTCGGTTGTCCGTTTGCATTTGACACTGTCTCCCAATGGGTCACCAGGACCGCGTCGCCGGTGACCGGCTCAATCGCGTGATGAAGCGCCTTGCGGATCGCTGCGTCACTCGCCGTGGGATCGACGTGAACATCCGCCGCCTGAACCGTCACCAGCAGGCCGTGGCCGTTGTCGCTCACCACCTCGATTGGCCCCGCAAAAGCGGAGATCGGCGACGGCTTGTCGCCGTAACTCCACAGGTGCGGCGTTGCGAAGATAAACGCCAGGATCAGCGTGACCATCACATCGTAATGGAAGGTGCCGCGCGCGTGGGTCCAGAAAAAATAACTCTTCAGCGTCTTTCCCATACTCATTTCAACCCTTCCTCTGCGCCACTCCCGGTGCAATCGCATCCATCCCGTTCATATAAGGCTTCAGCGCCTCGGGGATGCGCACCGAGCCATCCGCCTGCTGATAGTTTTCGAGAATCGCCAGCCACGTCCGACCGACCGCCAGACCGCTGCCGTTGATGGTGTGTACAAACTCCGTCTTTCCCTTGTTGCCCGGCTTGTAGCGGATATTCGCTCGGCGCGCCTGAAATCCTTCAAAGTTCGAGCACGAAGAAATCTCGCGATACACCTGCTGGCCCGGCAGCCATACTTCGAGATCGTAGGTTTTCGCCGAGGAAAAGCCCGTATCACCCGTGCACAGCAGCATACGCCGATAGGGCAAGCCGAGCAGTTCCAGAATGCTCTCCGCGTCGCGCGTCAGTTTCTCGTGCTCGGCATCCGACTCTTCGGGCCGTGCAAACTTCACCAGCTCGACCTTCTGAAACTGGTGCTGGCGAATGATGCCGCGCGTGTCTCGCCCGGCTGCGCCAGCCTCGGCGCGAAAGCAGGGCGTATACGCCGTGAAACAGATCGGCAGCAGTGCATCGTCGAGAATCTCGTCGCGAAAGAGATTGGTCACCGGCACCTCGGCCGTCGGGATCAGCCAGTGATCGTTGTCGCGATACTCGCCCTCGACAAACCTGACCGCCTCCCCGCCATCTTCGCAGCGAAAAAGATCGTCGGCAAACTTGGGCAACTGCCCGGTGCCATAGAGCGACTTGCTGTTCACCACAAACGGCGGCAACACTTCGGTATATCCGTGGCGCAGCGTGTGCTGGTCGAGCATGAACCCGATCAGCGCTCGATCGAGCCGCGCGCCAGCCCCCATCAACACGGCAAAGCGCGCGCCGGAAAGTTTCGTGGCACGCTCCAGATCGAGGATGCCAAGCGACTCGCCCAACTCCCAATGCGGTCGTGGCTGGAAATCAAAATCCGGCAAACTGCCCCACGTTTTCACCACCTGGTTGGCTTCCTCTGACCGACCGGCGGGAACCTCATCCCGCGTCAGGTTGGGAACCCTCGCCAGCGCCTGACGCATCCGCTCGTCCAGCTCGGCCGCAGTTGCATCCAGTTGGTCCAGTTCATCCTTGAGCTGGCGCGTCTCGTCCATCAGCGCCGTTGCGTCCGATTCGCTCCCGCCCGCGCGCTTCAAGGCACCCACCTGCTGACTCAGTTCATTGCGCCGCGCCTTCAGTTTTTCGGCAGATGTAATGGCCTCGCGCCGCGCTGTATCAAGGGCGCGAAAATCGCCCAGCAGCGCTGCCGGATCCGCGCCCCGCCCGCGCAGCTTTTCTTCGACCAGTGTCAGGTTGTTGCGTACAAATCCCAGATCGTGCATCGCATATACAGCTTACTAGAGCCGTTTACTCGCCAGCCGATGGCGGCTTCGCGGACGCATCGATTTTCTCCTCCCAGCCGGGCAGCGTCTGGTCGCCGGTAATCAGCCGCGCGCTATCGGAAAACGTAAGAAACGTCCACGCCCAGGAGGCGAGAATTCCCAGCCGATTGCGAAAGCCGATCAGAAAATAAATGTGCACCACCAGCCAGGTGATCCACGCCTTGAAGCCGCCCCAGCGCGCCCGGAACGGCCACTCGATTTTGGCCACCGCGGCGAGCCTGCCGATGGTGGCCATATCGCCCTTGTCAAAGTAGCGAAATCCGGGGCGCGGCCTGCCCGCCAGGTCTGCGGCAATCACCCTCGCCGCGTGGCGGCCCATCTGCATCGCGGGCTGGGCCACGCCGGGGACTGCGTGCCCATCCTGCTCGAAGTGAGCCAGATCGCCGCAGACAAAAACCTCGCGTAGCCCCTCGGGATTCAACTCCGCATTCACTGGGACCGCGCCGCGCTTCGTCACCGGAACGCCCAGCATCCGGCCCAGCGGAGACGCCGCAACACCCGCCGCCCACAGCACCACCGCCGCGTCGATGCGCTCCTCGCCCACCATCACCCAGCCAGCTTCCACATTGGTCACATGCGTACCCGTGCGCACCGCGACGCCCAGCTTGCGGAGCTGTTTTTCGGCCAGCGCGGAAAGCTCCTCGGGAAAGCTCGCCAGTACGCGCGGCGAGCCTTCGAGCAGCACCACTTTCGCCTCCGCCGGATCGATGTGGCGGAAATCCCGCCGCAGGGAAAGGCGAGCAATGTCCGAGATCGCCCCCGCCAACTCGACGCCCGTAGGCCCCGCCCCGATGATCACAAACCGCAGCGGCGGATGCCAGCCCTGCTCGACCATCTGGCGCTCGGCCAGCTCGAAGGCCAGCAGTACGCGCCGGCGAATCTCGGTCGCGTCTTCGAGCGTCTTCAGCCCCGGCGCATTGGGCTGCCATTCGTCGTGGCCAAAGTAGGAGTGGGTTGCGCCCGTGGCAAGCACCAGGTAGTCGTATCCAAGCCGTGCGCCGCTACCCAGCTTGACCACGCGTCCGCCCGTATCGATGCCCGTCACCTCATCCATCAGGACTTCCATATTTGAGAACTGGCGGAGAATGGTGCGGATCGGCTGAGCGATCTGAGCCGGGGAAAGCGCCGCAAGCGCCACCTGATAGAGCAGCGGCTGAAAGGTATGGTGGTTCCTGCGATCCACCAGCGTCACATCCACTGGCAGCCTGCCCAGCGCCTGTGCGGCGTGGATGCCGGCGAAACCTCCGCCCACGATCACCACGCGCGGCCTGGCCCCTGTCGCGCGGACTGTCGCCCTGACGCCATCCTCGATCTCACCATCCATGCCGCCGTCACACTCCTCTATGGGGGATGGTCGAAACGCTGCAAAGGATGCAGCCAATCGGTACGGCGGTCTCGAAATTCAGGAATGATTCACGGATGCTGCTCGACGGCGAAGTTCAACGCCGAGCTGTCCCCGGTCGTGGCCAGGCCGACCAGGTTCGTCGCCTCGCCGGAGATCGCAAGCGGCGCAAAGCTCACCGTGCCATCGAGCGCGGTCGTGAGCGTCAGCGTCTGGCGCTCGATCAGATGAGCCTGCGCGCAGCGGCCATGGGGCGCGCAGGCGGGTGCCCAGCTATACAGTGACTCGTACACCGTCACCGTGCCGCCCGCCATCGCTACGCCGTCCATGTCCCTCACTCGCATCACCACCGGCGCTGCCGTCGCCGTCACCGCAATATCCTGGCTGGTGCCGCTCACCGCCTCAAGATAGGCAAACTCCGGGCGCGCGCCCAGCGCGGCAAAGCTGACGCAGGTCACCGTGCCCGAGACGCAGGCCAAGGTGGTCGCTTCCTGGCCCTCGGGAATCGGCCCGGCGGTCAGCGTCATGGTCGCGATGCCCGCCGCGCTGGTGGCCACCGGGCCACTCGTCGGCACCAGGCCGGTCACGCTCTGCCAGCCGACCAGCACGCCCGACTCCGGCGCTGCGCTCGAACCGCTTCCCACCAGCGCCAGCGCCTCCACCGGCCAGCTTACCGTCGCCCCCGAGGCCACGTGCAGCGTCGTCGGCGTCAGCGCCGTGAGCGTCGGCACCAGGCCGCCATAGAAGTGCGCCTGCACATTGTTGCCGTTGTCGAGCGCCGCCGTCACCACTGCCAGCGTCGCACTGGTCGCCGTCACGTTCAGCGTGGCCAGGCCGTCGCCGGTCGTGGTTACCGTGCAGTCGCTCAGCCCGCAGCCCAGCAGGGCCGAGTTCCCGCCCACAGAGAACAGCACCGGCACCCCGCCCGCAGGCTTTCCGTCCGCCCCATTGACCACCACGGAAAACGGCTCGGGAACGCCCAGCGGAACCATATTTTCGGGCGCAGTCGCAATCCCGATCACGTCCGTCGTGGCCGCGCCGTAACTCAGCCCGCCGGGAATGATGGCCGCCGCGTTGAACCCCGGCAAATCATCGACCTCGACATTGAGCGACCCCGTCACCCCAGGCAGAGCCGCAGGCACGCTTGCCGTAATCTCCGTCGGCAGCGCGCTCAGCACCGTCGCGGGTACACCACCCACCTGGACCGTGTCCCCGGCGCGAAAGCCAAAGCCGCGGATCACAATCGTTCCGCCGGTCGCAGGCAGCCGCGTGGGCGAAACCGTATCCGCATAGAGAACCCATCCCTGGTAGGCATAATCCGGTCGCCCATCCCCGCGCTGGTCGGCCACCGCCAACCGCACAATGTCACTGCCCCGGCTGGTGACTTCGAGGTACGTGACCCCGGTCGCCGTATCGTTCTGCGCCGGGGCAAAGTCCGCCGGAGCCGCGCCGATCAGGTCAAACCCGTCCCACAGGCCAATCGCAGGCATGGCCTTGCTGTTCGTCGGCTGACCCGCCTCATCAAGCGCCTGAGTGACCACCGTAAACGTCCGATTGGCGCGCACCGCAAACGTATACCAGTCCGACTGGCCCACTGCGCCCAGGCGGCTGCTCCACGCGCCCGTTCCCGGCAACATGTGCGGATTGCCCGCCACGCCAATCGGCACCCGCGGCGCAAACCCGGCTGGCGCGCCCGCCGAATCGGCAATGGTCACGTTGACCGGCGCAACCGCGCCCGCAGCCAGATTGGCCAGTGTGATCGTCGGCATCGTCCCCGACGGCGTCGGCGTCCCGATCCCGTATGGCCCCACCGAACTCGATAGTATGTACAACGGATTGATAGCCTCGAAGCTAACCTGATAACTGGCCGCGCTCACCCCCGGCGGCAGCGGAATCCCGCTCAGGTCAAAGTATCCCTGCATCGCGGCATTGTCACCGCCGAAGCGATCGTAACGATCTCCCGAGGCATCGGTATACCCGGTGATCGCGTTGCCCCGGTTGCCCGCAAAGTACGCGCCAGACACCGCCGTCACCGTGTACTGGTAAAGCGGGTTGCCGTTGGCGTCGAGCGGGCGAGCCACCACATTCACGCCCTGCATTCCCTCGCCGTTGCGGAAGCGGATGGTGCCCTGGATCGAGATCGTGTTCGCCGCCGTCAACTGGTGGCCAGAGAAGCCAGCCAGGTTGCTCATGGTCACCGGATACAAGCGGCTCAGCGCCGCCGTGTCGTCATAACTCGCCGTCGTCGCGTTCGGAATGCATACCCCGCCGGCCGCGCCGCAGGCGCCGTTGTTTGGCTCCATGATCGGCCACGCCAGGGTTCCGTTCGGTTCGCTCGCCGGGTCGCTCAGCGCCGTCCCGTTCACCTGAGAATAATCCAGGCCAAGTACCCGCCCAAAGGCCCGCTCCAGTTGAAAGTTCATCATCGCGAGCAGCGGCGCCGAGGTCGCGCACAGCCCATTCACGACGATTATCCCGTGGGCCAGCGTGGCCTGCGGATTGAAGTTGTCAATCCACGCCAGAACTCCATTCTGCGCGCAGTTGCCCGGCTGGCTTGCTCCCGTGCCCAGAAGCGCGTCGATTACCGAGCCATCGGCATCGAAGACCACCCCCACCGCCGTCCCCGTCGCGCTCGGCGTCACGTCCGCCGGCGCGGTAAAGACGCTGTTGGCCGCCGTCGCATCGCTGCCGTTCACGTCCTCGGCCAGGCTGCCCGCATCTACCAGATTGACCGCCGCCGTCGGCACAGCGTTCCACACCGCCGCCGCCGCGTCCACCATCCCCGTTGCTTGCTGGTTGCCGATCTGGGCATTGAGCGCCCCCTGATCGACGTAATAGTTCACCGGCCCGCCAGGCCACGCGATTGGCTGGCCCACCACGGCAGGATCGAAATACGTCACTCCCGCAACATACTTCGGCCCGCCAGCAGAAGCCACCAGCGTAGCCGCGCAGAGCCAGAAAAACGCCAGCCCCCGGCTCGACTCGATGGCCGAAACACCGCGTTGTCGTCGAATCCAATCCAGTGAATTTTGTGTGAGCATGCTGGGCCAGCGAACGCGTCCGCGAATCCGAAGACACGTCTCCGCCCTAACCCCATGCAAGCGAAGTGCAAAACTTTCTAAGATTGCTTCATCATGGGATAAGTACTATAAATATCAACAAGATGTGCGCAAATTCAAGAGCCAGAAAGCGCTCTGGAGATGAGAAGACTCTCATGAGAAGACGCTGATGAACCCCTCATATCTCCGGGTAAAAATCGAAAAACGCGTCGATGCTCATCCGGAGCTGCTGTTCGATCTCCTCGCGCGAGCCTTCGAGCAGGTGCATGGTCACCCGCCCCTCATGCCCATTTCCCAACTTCAGCCGTGCGTCCTCGATCGCCGTCACTTCGCCTTCCGGCAGGAGTCGCAATCCGTAGATAAGAGTCAGATTCGCCATGTCAAACATCTTAATTCTTATCGAGATGTTTC
>JAJZFR010000254.1 GCA_021805265.1 Acidobacteriota bacterium
TCGATGCGGATTGCGGACAAGATATTCGAGCAGGTCGAATTCCTGCTCAGACAAGGCAATTTCCTGCCCGTCGAGCGTACAGGTGCGCCGCCGTGGATCGACCTCCAGCCCAGCAACCCGGTACCGCCCTTGTCTTCTCGCCACCGTGGCACACTCCGCTTTCGTACATCAGCATACCTTGCCTGCTCACTGGTTTGTCTGCTTTCGCGCTGTCTGAGTGCGGGAGGGGTTGTGGCGCAGACCGCGAGTTGAAACGAGCGGCTGAGGCTGATAACCGCCTCACGCGGCAGGTAGAATGGAGGAGGAGCAAGCCGGGCGCAGTCGAACTCGAACCAACCGGCTTCCGCGCTCAATCATCCCAAAGGCCATCCAGGCGGCCGTGTTTCGCGCTGACTCCACGCGACGGCCCACCGGCAACATCCTAACCGAGAGCGAGACATCCAGATTGGCGACACTTCTCAATGCACAGGGGCTTACCAAGTCCTTCGGAGCGACCACGCTTTTCCGCAACATCGGATTCCAGGTGGAGGAGGGCGACCGCATCGGAGTGATTGGCCCGAACGGCAGCGGGAAATCCACGCTGCTGGGGGTTCTGGCGGGCGCGATCGATTCCGACGACGGCGAGGTCGCGCGTCGCAGGCTGGTGCGCATGGCCTACGTTGCCCAGGCTTCCGAGTTCGCTCCCGGCGTCTCGGCCAGGGAAGTTGTGAATCAGGCTCTCGGCAAGGCCGGGGTCCATGCCGAGGAGTGGCCAGGACGCGCGGCGGAAACGCTCGGTCGGGCCGGCTTCGAGAACTTCGATCACGAAGCGGCGGCATTTTCCGGCGGCTGGAAAAAACGGCTTTCGATTGCCATCGCGCTGGCGGGCGAGCCGGATATTCTGCTGCTCGACGAGCCGACGAACCACCTGGACCTGGCGGGTATTGCCTGGCTCGAAGAGTTGCTCGGCAACGCCGCATTCGCCTCGGTCACAATCAGCCACGACCGCTATTTTCTGGAGAACGTGGCCACCTCGATCCTCGAGCTGAACCGCCAGTATCCCGAGGGTTATCTGCGGGTTCGCGGGAATCTGAGTTATTTTCTGGAGAAAAAGGAAGAATTTCTGGAGGCTCAGACGAAGCGGCAGGAGAGCCTGGAAAACCGCGTGAAGACGGAGATCGAGTGGCTGCGCCGCGGACCGAAGGCGCGCACCACGAAGAGCAAGTCGCGCATCGACTCGGCCAACGAACTGATCGGGGAGTTGAAGCAGAGCAAGTCGCGCAGCCAGGTCTCGTCGGCGGGCATCGATTTCGTGGCCAGCACGCGCCAGACCAAGCGGCTGGTCGAGATGAAGGCTGTTCGCTACAGCATCCCTGACCGGGCCGACGGGCTGATCCTCAGCGGACTCGATTTCGACATCAACGCCGGGATGCGGGTGGGGCTGGTTGGCCCGAACGGGAGCGGCAAGACCACGCTTCTGAGGCTGCTGCGCGGGGAACTACGCCCGGAGAGCGGGCAGATCAAGCTGGCAAATCAGTTGCGCATTGTCTACTTTGACCAGAACCGCGTACTCGATGAAACGGTGACGCTGCGCCGCGCGCTTGCGCCGGAGAGCGACTCGGTGATCTATCAGGATCGGGTGATTCACGTGGCGGCGTGGGCGGAGCGATTCATGTTTGCGGGCGACCAGCTCAACCAGCCGGTTGCGCGGCTGAGCGGCGGGGAACGCGCGCGCGTCCTGATCGCCAACCTGATGCTACAGCCAGCGGATCTGCTGCTGCTGGACGAGCCAACCAACGATCTGGATATTCCGACCCTCGAAATTCTCGAGGAAAGCCTGCTGGAATACACAGGAGCGCTGGTACTGGTGACCCATGATCGGTCGATGCTGGACCGGGTTTCGACGGTGGTGCTGGGCCTTGACAGGGCGGGCAATGCGGAGCGTTTTGCGGACTACTCGCAGTGGGACGAGTGGGTAAAAACCCAACAAAAGCAGCGGGAACAACAGGAGTTGCTGGAGCTGCGGCCGACGGGTGGCGAGTCTGGCGAAGGGGCGAGCGGGGCGTTGGCGGCGTTCAGGAAAAAGCTCTCCTACCTGGATGCCCGCGATTACGCGACCATCGAGGCGCGGGTCGAGGTGGCCGAGGAAGCCCTGGCCAGTGCGCGAGCCGTGCTTGAATCTCCGGAAGTGGTCGTGGATGCAGTCCGCCTGCAGGCGGCGATGGTTGCGCTCGATGCCGCGCAAGCCGATGCCGATACTCTCTACGCTCGTTGGGCGGAGCTGGAAGCGCGCGCCTCCGGTTGAGTCTTGAACTGAAACCGTTGCGCGGTGTTCTTCGGTGCCGGCACTTCGCCTTCGTCCCTTATTGGGCTGCGGATTGCCGTGTTTCTGCTTCATCCCAGCAGGTAACACGGCGCATTGCCGTTCGTTCTTGACCGGCAGTACAATCGGAGCAATTGCGGAATAACCGGGCTTTCGCCGGTATGTCTCCGCAGGGTGGGCAGAATCGCCCAATCGCTCTGGCCAGCTTCGCATTCTGCGGAGAAGATTCAGGCCAGCCGATTCCAGCTAGCCGGTCCCAGCTAACCGATCCGAGGCGGATCGAGGCCCGGATCAACGAGCCGGTCGCCGAGCCGGTCGCTGAGCGGGACCCCGAACGGATTGACCAACGGAACGCCAGAGAATTCGCACTTCAGCAAATCGCGAGGGAATGATGAAAAACAAGGCACGCTACCCCGGAATCCGCATCACCGCCAACGGCAACCAGTTGATCGCCTACCATACCGAGGCGCGCATTGCCGACGCGGGCGTGTTTTATCCCATCACGCCTTCGACCGAGGGTGGCGAGCTTTTTCAGCAGTCCTTCGCCGAGGGCAACCTGACGGTCTTTGGCAACAGCACCATCGCGATTGAAACCGAGGGCGAGCACGCGGCCCAGGGCGGGGCCATTGCTCACTCTGTCTGCGGCAAGCGAGTGGTGAATTTCACCTCCGGCCAGGGGATTGTCTACGGCGTCGAGCAGTACTATCACGCGCCGGGCAAGTGCTCGACGATGGTTCTCGAAGTGGGAGCGCGCGCGCTGACCAAACACGCGCTCAACGTCCACTGCGGCCACGACGACATCTACGGCGCGCTGGACACGGGCTGGATCATGCTTTTCGGCAAGGATGCGCAACAGACCGCCGACCAGTCGCTGATTCTGCGTCGCGTGACCGAATTGAGCCTGACGCCGGGGATGAATATCCAGGACGGCTTCCTCACCTCGCACCTCGAGCGTACCTTCTACAAGCATGAGTCGGAGCTGATCCGCGAGTACCTCGGCGCGCCGGAGGACATGATCGATACGCCGACCGAAGCGCAGCGCACGCTCTTTGGGTCGAAGCGTCGCCGCGTTCCGGCGATGATCGATCTGGCCAACCCGCTGCTGCTTGGCCCGGTACAGAATCAGGAACATTACATGCAGGGCATCGTGGCCCGGCGCAACAACTTCATCGAGCCGATTCTCGAGATGCTGGAGGCCGCGTACAAGGACTTCGGCGAGCTGACGGGGCGGAATTACGGACTGATCTCGGAGTACTCGACTGCGGACGCGGAGACGGTGTTTGTCTCGCTCGGTTCGGCTGCGGAAAACATTGAGGCAGCGGTTGATTATCTGCGCCAGACGCGCGGGGCCAAGGTCGGCTCGATCCATGTCAATGTGATCCGTCCGTTCCCGGAAGCGGCGATAGTGAAGGCGCTCAGGGGCAAGAAAAATGTGATTATCCTCGAGCGCACGGACGAGGGCATGTCTGGCGACAACCCGCTTGGGCGAGACATCCGCACCGCGCTGAGCAAGGCGCATGTCCGCGACGCAGAGATGCCGCGCATCCTCTCCGGCACCTATGGGCTTGGCTCGCGCGACTTCCGCCCCGAGCACATCATCGGCGCGTACGAATACTCGCAGGGCGAGATCGCGCGCAAGGACGGCAAGACGATCGCCGACGATGCGATGTTCCTCGTGCTGGGCATCGATCACCCGTACAGCGTGATCGGGGCGGAGACGCCGTCGCTGCTGCCAGAGGGCGCAGTGGCTGTGCGCTTCCACTCGATCGGCGGCTGGGGAGCGATCACCACGGGCAAGAACCTGGGCGCGATCATCGGCGACCTGAACGACCTGCTCTATGACCGCGACCGCGTGGTGGATGAACTGGGCAATCCCAAGGAGATCATCCACGTGAGCGCGAACCCGAAGTACGGTTCGGAGAAAAAGGGCGCGCCGACCAGCTACTTCATGGTGGCGGCCAAGGATCGCATTCGCGTGAACTGCGACCTGCGTCACGTGAACGTGGTGCTGTGCTGCGACCCCAAGGCGTTCACCCACTGCAACCCGTTGGACGGCATGGCCGAGGGCGGATCGCTGGTGTGGGAGTCAGAGGAGACGGGCGAGCAGGCGTGGGAGCGGCTGCCCATCTGGGCACGCCGGCAGATTATCGACAAGAAGATACGCGTGTTCACGCTGCCCGGCTTCAAGATCGCCCGCGAGGCGACAGACCGCGGCGATCTCCAGCTTCGCATGCAGGGGAACGCATTTCTCGGCGCGTTTTTCGCTGTCTCGCCGCTGCTCGATGAGTTTCAGATTTCCCAGGACAAATACCGCGAGGTCGTCCACAAGCAGTACGTGAAGAAGTTCGGCAAGCTGGGCGATGCGGTGGTCCAGTCGAACATGGAAGTGATGACCAAGGGCTTCGAGCTGGTGGCTGAGATCAATATCGGCGCAATGTCGGCGCCGGATCGCTCGAGCCTGCGCGGGCCGGCGCTGCTGCCTGTGCTGGTTGGGGCGGAAGACGGGGCTTCGTGCTCGACCGGTGGCTGCCGCTCGCACGGGCTGCCGACAGGTCAGGCCGCTCGCGCGCCGATCAATACGCTGGCCACCTTTGACGCCGAGTTCCGCTCGAGCTACGGCTACGATCAGCCCGCGACGCCGCTGGCTGCGCTGGGCCTGATCGCTGCGGCGACCGGCGATACCGCGTCGAAATACGTGGCGCGGCGGGAGACGCCGCTGTACATTCCGGAGAACTGTACGCAGTGCATGGAGTGCATCGCGGCGTGCCCGGATACGGCGCTGCCCAACACGTCGCAGGAGCTGTCCACCATCCTGCGGACGGCCATCTCGCGCTACGTGACCAGCTTTGACGATCGCGCGAAGATGCTCTCGGTGATTCCTCAGATTGACTTGAAGGCGCGGGTAGCGATGAACGAAGTGGTGGCGAAGAAGCTGGCCACGCCGCTGCCGGAGATACTGGTGCGCGTGACGGGCGAGGTTGCCGACGAGGTTGGCGGCTTCAGCGAGCAGGCGCGGGCCGAGTTCGCCAACATCATCGCCAAGGTTCCGCTGGCCTATACCAAAGTGAACGCGATTTTCTCTTCGCCGGAGCGGAAGTCGCCTGGGTCGGGCGGCGTGTTCTCGATTTTTGTCTCGGACCTGTGCAAGGGTTGCGGCGCGTGCGTGACGGCGTGCGGGGACCACATGGCGCTGAAGATGGTTCCTGAGACGGAAGAGGTGAACGCCGAGCACGAGACGGGAACCGGCTTCCTTGACCTGCTGCCGGATACTTCGCAGAAGTTCCTGGGCCTGTTCAATGCGGAAAAGCCCGCCGACTCGAAGACGGCGACGCTGCGCAACCTGCTGATGGTTCGCAGCAACTACGACGCGCTGGTTTCGGGCGACGGAGCCTGCGCGGGATGCGGGGAAAAATCGGTACTCCGCGCAATCGCCGCCGTCACCGAAGCGTACATGCGTCCGGTCTTCCACGCCAAGAGCGATCGGCTGATGGCCAAGGCGGGCGAGCTGGAGAAGCTGGGCGCGGCGCGGCTGGCCGCATTGGCTGAGCGCAACCCTGCGGAATATGCGCTGCTGAAGCAGACCGTGGCTCACCTGATCCTGGCCCTGGGCGGGGAAAACGAGAAGGACACGCAGGCGCGCATTGCAGCTCACGAGGCTGCGCACGGGCCGATCACCGATCTTCAGATTGTCGATGCGCTGGCGGCTGTGCTGCTGACGGACGCCTTCAACCACAAGAGCCTTCAGCCGGTGGATGGCCGCCTGGCCAACGGGATGAGCGTGATGGCGATGGCGGCGCACACGGGCTGCAACACGGTCTACGGCTCGACGGCGCCGAACAACCCGCACCCATATCCATGGATGAACTCGCTGTTCCAGGATGGGGTGACGGTGGGCTGGCTGATGGGCGAGAGCTTCATTGTGGATCATGCACGACGATCCGTGTTGCCGGAGCGGCTGACGGACATCATCCTGACCCGCGACGAAGCGGTAATCACGCCGCGCGAGTACTACGAGCTGACCCACTTTACCGACGCCACCATGACGGACAAGGAGATCGTCGAGTTGCCCAAGGTTTGGGTGGTCGGCGGCGACGGCGGCATCGGAGACATCGGCTACCAGAACACGTCGAAGGTGATCCTGCAGAACCGTCCGAACGTGAAGATTCTGATGCTCGATACGCAGGTCTACTCGAACACGGGCGGGCAGAACTCGGACTCGACGCCGATGCTGGGCGGCAACGACATGAACGTCTTTGGCGCGGCTACGCAGGGCAAAAACACCGAGAAGAAGACGGTCGCGGAGACCTTCCTCGCCGGGCACGGTTCGCCCTTTGTGGCGCAGGTTTCGATGGCCAACGCTCCGAAGCTCTACCGCGCGATTCTGGATGGGCTTGAGTATCGCGGCACGATGTTCCTGCAGGCGTTTACCACCTGTCAGCCGGAGCACGGCGTGGCCGACGACATGGCGCTCACCCAGGCGCAGCGTGTGCGCGATTCGCGCGGCGTTCCGGAGTTCATCTTCAACCCGCGCCTCGGCGAAACCTACCAGGAAGCGCTCGATGTGAAGGGAAACCCGGCACCCGACATGGACTGGTACTCGACCAAAGACAAGGCGACCGGCGAGGTGAATCGCTACACGGTCGCGCACTGGTGCACGACGGAGGCGCGCTTCCGCAATCACCTGAAAAAGGTGAAGAAGGACGCGCTCCCGAAGCTCACCTCGCTCGACGACATGCTGGTGCGCATTACGCAGCAGGATGCGGTGTGGCGCCGGTATCTGGACCCCAGTCACCGCTCGTACATTCCCGACTTCGGCGTGTATATCAAGCTGACGGGCGATGCAGGAGCCGAGCCGGAGTACCGAGCGCTCAGCCGCCAGCTTGTGCTGTTCTGCGTCGAGCGGCGCAAGGCGTGGCGCATGCTCCAGTCCAAGGCGGGCATCGTGAACAAGGAGTACCAGGCGCAGAAAGCACTGCTCGCCGACGTGGACGCAGGCAAGGTTCCGATGGCAGATTTCCTGGCTCATGGCGAGGAGATGTTGCAGGAGCGGCTGGGCAATCTTACCCCGGCGAGGGCCTGAGCTTCACCTCCTGTTGTGTCGAGTTGTCGCATGGCTGAAGGGCCGTTCCTCGCTGCGAGGGACGGCCTTTCTGTTGTTTGGAGGTTGTGTCTGTCTCGAAGGTTCTATACAGACGGGGCGAACCTGGGGTAGGCTTGCTGCAATCGACGGAAACGAGGTGTAGCTGTGGCGAAAACACTGGTTCTCTTGAAGCCGCTTCGCGCCAATCAGGATGTGGCTCTTTTGATTTTGCGCCTGACCGCCATTTCGCCGATGTTTCTCAAGCATGGGATCGAAAATATCTTCACCTTCTCTGGCATGCCCGCGCTGGTGATCGCCATGATTTCCGACTCGTTCTGTACCATCCTGATGATTCTGGGGCTGGTGACGCGCTGGGCGGCGGCGATAACCTTCCTGAACCTCTTCATCGCCTGGGCGTTTGTACACCACTTTCACTTTTTTGCGCCGGAGAACGATCACGGCGAACTGATTGTGATCTATCTGGGCGTGACGCTGACCTTGTTTTTCTCGGGTCCCGGCCGCTACAGCCTGGACGCCCAACTGCATCGGCCCTCGGATGAGAGCGCAACCTGAATTCATGAGCGTCGTAAGCTGTGATGCGGCTGTGCTACCCTTGCTGCGTTGTGACGAATGGGAGGTCTTTTCGTGCTGAAAAAGCTGCTTCTTCTCCAGTCAATTCCGGCGGATCAGGATATGGGGCTGCTGCTGCTGCGGATCGCTGCCATGGTTCCGCTGTTTCTGAAGCATGGCATTGAAAAGGTGTTCACCTTTTCAGCGATGGCGGCGCACTTTCCCGATCCGCTGCACATTGGTGCTGTGCCGAGCCTGGTCGCCGCGATGATTTCCGATTCAATCTGTACGCTGTTGATCGTTTTCGGGCTGGCCACGCGGTGGGCCGCAGCGATTGTCTTCGTAAATGTATTTGTGGCGTGGGCGTTTGTACATCACTTTCTTCTCTTCGGCCCCGGCTCGGACCACGGCGAGCTGATAGTGCTGTATCTTGCCATCACTCTGACGCTTTTCCTTGCCGGTCCGGGCCGCTACAGCGTGGACGCTGTGGTTGAGCGAAGGATGTAACGACCGCCAATTTCAGGCTGGCGGAAATGCTACGCGTTGACCTCCCGACCCTCGCTGAGGGTCAGGCGCGCAGTCATCTTTTTTCGTCCGCGATAGAAGGTTACGGTGACCGAGTCGCCGGGCTGATGCTTTTCGAGGATGGTGCTGATGTCGGCGGTATCGGCCACCTGCTGACCATCGATGGCGACGATGAGGTCGCCGCCGAGGATGATGGGATTGTTTCCGAGATAGGCCTGCTGGTCGCCGCCGCGAATTCCGGCTCGATCCGCCGATCCTCCAGGGACGACTTTCTGGACCAGTACGCCCGCCTCTGCGGCAAGGCCCATCTGGTCGGCGAGATCGGGGCCGACGGCGAGGGAGACGATGCCGAGCGTGGGACGGCGTACTCGTCCATACCGCATGAGATCGCTTAGGACAGCCTTTGCCGTATTGATGGGAATGGCGAAACCGATGCCTGAGCTTTGCTCAGCGCCGCCGGTGGCGATGAGCGTGTTGATGCCAATGACCTCGCCGCGCGAGTTGAGCAGCGGCCCGCCGGAGTTGCCGGGATTGATGGCGGCGTCGGTCTGGATTGCGTCCTCGATCGGCGCGCCCTCGGGGCCGCGAATCGAGCGGATGGAGCTGATGATGCCCCGGGTCATGGTACCGCTCAGGCCGAAGGGATTGCCAATGGCATAGACCTTCTGGCCGACCTCGATGCCGCTCGAATCGGAGAGCGTGACGGGCTGAAGACCGGGCGCGTCAATCTGAAGCAGCGCGAGGTCGTGGACGCGGTCATAGCCGACGATCTTTGCCTTGTAGTGGTGTTTGTCGCTGAGCATGACCTCGATGCGGTTGGCGTCGGCGATCACGTGGAAGTTGGTGAGGACGTGGCCAGCCTTGTCGAGGATGAAGCCCGATCCCTGCCCCTGCTGGGGCACCTGGCCGTAGAAGAAGTCAAACTTCATGGCGGTCGAAGTGATGTTCACGACGGAGGGGAGAACGCGCTTGTAGACGGCGATGTTGTTCTGCTCTTCGGTGTCGAAAGCGGGCGCGGCATGGGCCTCGGTGAGGGCCAGCGGCGAACGCGATCCGCTGACCGACCAGAGATGCATGCGGTCCAGGCGATTGGGCAGATGGGTGGTCAACAACCAGAATCCGCCGAGCAAGGCAACTATCAGGACCAACCGTCGCAATTTCATATTCTCTCGTTCCCTTTGTCTCTTCCATGCCGCTACAAGGATTCAGATGCAGGCAGAGGCAGCAGCGTTTCGTGAGCTACAGTCATTCTAAAGAAGTGGCGCGCCGGTTGCCGAATTTGGCCCAGAGCTGGCGGCCTTGAGTTGTGCCCAGAGCCGCGCGACCTGGGAGCGGAGCGAGGGAAGATCGGCGTCGTTGGTGAGGACGTAGTCGGCGCGGGCAGCCTTTTCTGCGTCGGTCATCTGTCGGCTCAGGCGGGAGCGGGCGTCTTCAGCGGCGCGGTCATCCCAGCCGGTGGG
>JAJZFR010000189.1 GCA_021805265.1 Acidobacteriota bacterium
TGTAAAACGCCGGGATCACCGGAAAAATCACTGCGCCAGCCTCCGCCGCCAGTTGCATGTTGCGCAGGTGAATCCGGTTGAACGGCGTCTCTCGCACACACAGGATCAGCGGTCGCCGCTCCTTCAGCGTCACGTCGGCCGCGCGCGCAATCAGCGTATCCGCCAGTCCGTTGGCAATCGAGGCCAGCGTCCCCATGCTGCACGGCAATACGATCATCCCGCTCGAGGGATAACTTCCGCTAGCAATCGACGCGCCAATATCGCTCTCCGCCAGTTGCACCGTCTTCCCCGGCGCGCAGCCCAGCAGCTTTTCCAGCAGGTTGTTCCGCCCGGCAATGCCAAGCTCCTCGGCCAGTACGCGCAGCGAATTCTCCGACGGCAGAAAATGAACCTTCCCCACGCGTTCATCGGCCTCGAGCGCAGTCAACATCTGCCGCCCAAACACCGCGCCGCTGGCCCCGGTCAGCGCCACCGTCAGATTCAGCCCGGAAGCCGCCACCGTCCCGTCGCGGCTCACTTGTCTTCCCCAGTGCCCAGCACGCGCGCAAAGATCGCGTCCACATTGCCCAACTGGCGACGCATCTCAAAGGTCCGCTCCAACTGCTCCGGTGTAAGCCGCGAAGCAATCTCCGCGTCCCGAGCCGCTTCGTCGCGAAACACCAGGTCCTCTTTCCACGCCCGCATCGCATGCCCCTGCACCAGCCGATACGCATCCTCGCGCAGCATCCCGGCCTCAGCCAGATCCAGCAGCAGTTGCCCGCTGAAGATCAGCCCGCCCGTGCTCTCCAGATTCCTGAGCATGCGCGCCGGATACACCAGCAGGCGATCGATCAGGCTCGCCGTCCTGGTCAGCAGATAGTGGGTCAGGATCGTCGAATCCGGAAAGATCACCCGCTCCACCGACGAGTGAGAAATATCCCGCTCGTGCCACAGCGCGATATTCTCGAACGCCGCCTGCGCATTCCCGCGCAGCACCCGCGCCAGCCCGCTGATCTGCTCGCTCACGATCGGATTCTTCTTGTGCGGCATCGCGGACGAGCCTTTCTGCTTCTCGCTGAAGTACTCCTGCGCCTCGCGCACCTCGGTCCGCTGCAGGTGCCTCACCTCGACGGCAATCTTGTCCAGCGTCGAGCCGATCAGCGCCAGCACCGCGATAAACGCCGCATGGCGATCCCGCTGGATCACCTGCGTCGCCACCGGCGCGGGCTTCAGCCCCAGCCGTGCGCAGATGCGCTCCTCATGCTCCGGCTTCAGGTGGCCAAACGTGCCCACCGCGCCTGACAGCTTGCCTACGCGCATATCCTCAGCCGCTCTGTCGAAGCGCGCCAGGTTCCGCTCCATCTCCGCATACCAGTTCAGCAGCTTCAGCCCAAAGGTCGTCGGCTCGGCGTGAATCCCGTGGGTGCGCCCGATTGTCGGCGTGTCCTTGAACTCAATCGCCCGCCGTTTCAGCACCGTAAGCAACGCAACCATCGCCTCGCGAATCAGCCCCGATGCAGCTTTCACCTGCAACGCCTGCGCCGTATCCACCACATCGTTCGAGGTCAGTCCATAGTGCAGCCAGCGCGACGCGTCCTCCAGCCCCTGCGCCTTCAGCGACTCTGCCACAGCCGTCGTAAACGCGATCACGTCGTGCCGCACCTCGGCTTCGATCTCCTGAATCCGCGCCACATCGAAGCTCGACCGCGCCGCAATGGCCTCCGCAGCAGCAGCCGGAATCACCCCATCCTCGGCCAGCACCGTGCTCGCCGCCGACTCCACCTCCAGCCAGCAGCGATACTTGCTCTCTTCCGTCCAGATCGCCCCCATCGCGGGCAGCGTATAGCGCTCGATCAAAACTCGTCCCTTTCCATGCCCTGCATCCGATTTCCATCCACAGTTGCCCGTGGCAACCATCCAGGTTCGGAATTCCCGGATCAGACTTCAGCGGGCCACGCCCAGCCGTCGGTCCAGCTCTTCGTATAACAATCCCTCCCCCGGTCGATACGGCTGAAACCACTCCCCATCGATCACCAGTTGCGGGATCGCCCGCTTGCCCACGCGCCGCACCACCTCGTCCGCCGCGCCGGCCGTCTCTTCAATGTCGATCTCGGTGAACGCAATTCCATGCTCGTCAAAATAACGCTTCGCCGCGCGACAGTCGCGACACCACAGTGCGGAGTACATCACAATCTGCATACCGCAATTCTATCGCCACGCAACCCATTCCCGCACCCCTCCAGCACCCGGTTACCATCATCCTATGAACGCCCGCGAAATCATTCACACTCTCGCCCTCGAGCCTCACCCCGTCGAGGGCGGCTACTATCGCCGCACCTACACCGCGCAGGACTCCATCGCTCTCGCGCGCGGCGCACGCCCGCTCGGCTCTGCCATCTACTACCTGCTCGAACCCGGCACCTTCTCCGAGATGCATCGACTCCAGTCCGACGAAATCTTCCATTTCTACCTCGGCGACCCCGTCGAGATGCTCCAGCTCTGGCCCGATGGCACAGCAACAACCATCACTCTCGGCCAGCAGATCGCGCACGGACAACAACTGCAAACCCTCGTCCCCACTGGCGTCTGGCAGGGTACACGACTCCTCGCCGACGGCCAATTCGCGCTCCTCGGATGCACCGTCACCCCCGGCTTCGACTTTGCCGACTACACCAGCGGCAGCTTCCAGGCGCTCGCCGAGCAATGGCCCCTGCAATCCACCCTCATCCGCCAGCTCACCCGCCATGGAATCGCGACTCCGTAAGCTCAGACCAGGGCCCGCACCGGATGCGATAATCCTGAGTATGAAGACAGAACTCGTGTACTCGAATCTGGCAGGGCTGGCAGTGGAATTGCTGGCCGTGGTGGTAGCGGATGGACAAACAGCAAAGGGCGCCGAAGCAAGGCCGGAGCCTGTGCTCCTGACCACCGACCCTGCGATAAAAGCCGCCGCGGAGGCTGTGCTGGCAACCGGCGAATTCAAAGCCGCCGCCAACGAAACACTCTTGATTCACGCTCCCGCAGGCCTCGCCGCCAAACGCCTCCTGCTGGTCGGCATCGGCAAACTGGCCAAGGCAACCGCCATTCATACGCGCGCCGCCGCCGGCACCGCCGTCCGCTTCTGCAAACCCCGCGCCATCCGCGATCTCGCCTTTGCCCTGCCCACTCAACTCGCCGCCGAAGCCACCGCCCGCGCAGCTACGGAAGGCGCGCTCCTCGCCGATTTTGACCCCGACACCTATCGCTCCGACCGCAAGGACCAGAGCGTCTACGCCTGCAAACTCATCGCTTCCGCGACTGACAAAACCGCCGTCGAAGCGGGCTACGCCGAAGGGCTGATCTTTGCAGAGGCGCAGAACTTCGCCCGCGTTCAGGTCAACGAGCCGCCCAACGTGCTCACCCCAACCGTGCTTGGCCAGCGCGCAGCCGCCATGGCCCAGTCCATCGGACTCAAGTGGGATGTCTACTCCTCGGAAAAACTCCACGAATTGAAGATGGGCGCATTCTGGGCCGTCGCCAAAGGCTCCGAAGAGCCGCCCGCGCTCATCGTGCTCACCTACGAGCCGGAGGGTTACGACCCCGCAACTTACTCCGGTCCGGTCCTCGGCCTGGTCGGCAAGGGCATCACCTTCGACACCGGCGGCATCTCCATCAAACCCGCCGACGGCATGGAAAAGATGAAGTACGACATGGCCGGGTCCGCAGCCATGCTCGGCGCCATGTGCGCCATCGGCCAGTTGAAACCGAAGGTCAAGGTCATCTGCGTCGTCTGTTCTGCGGAAAACATGCCCGACGGCAAGGCCTACAAACCCGGCGACATCGTCACCTCCATGCCCGATGGCGAAAAGCCCGGCAAATCCGTCGAGATCATCAACACCGACGCCGAAGGCCGTCTGGTGCTCGCCGACGGCCTCACCTACGCCCGCCAACTCGGCTGCACCCACCTCATCGACGCTGCCACACTTACCGGAGCCTGCGTCGTCGCCCTCGGCATGGTCAATGCCGGGGCCTTCAGCAACGACGAAGAGACCTTCGCCAGATTCGACCGGGCGCAGCAGCGCACCGGCGAAAAATTCTGGCGCCTCCCGCTCGGCGAAGAATACTTTGACCAGATCAAGAGCGACATCGCCGACATCAAAAACACCGGCGGACGCTGGGGCGGTGCCGTCACCGCCGCCGAGTTCCTCAAGGTCTTCGTTGCCGACACGCCCTGGATCCACCTCGACATTGCGGGCATGGCCTGGATCGAAGACAGCCGTCCCTACATCGCCAAAGGCCCCAGCGGCGTCGCCGTGCGCACCATCGCCGAGTGGGTACGCAACTTTGAAGCGTGATGAAGTCGAACCCCTGCCGGCGCGCGGCCTGATCGCCCACCGCCGGCAGGAAAACCACGATGATCCGGAAAGGGCAGGAGGTCTGCCAGGGGGCCTCCAGAGTTCCAAATGACATCCGACGAAACCTTTCGCAAGCGCGCGATTTACCTCCTCCTCGCGGTCACCGTCCTGGGTTGCGCGCTCACCTTTCTCTGGATCGGGCGGGTCATCTTCCTGCTCCTGTTTGCGTCTGTCATCGGGGCCGTCTTTCTCGACGCAATCGGCCACAGCCTCGCCAAACATCTGAGAATTCCGCGCGGACTCGCGCTCGCGCTCTTCCTGCTCGCCGGCCTGATCTGCGCGGCTCTGGCCTTCTGGATTCAAGGCCCCAACGTCCTCCAGCAGTTTGCCCAGTTGCAAACCGATCTCCCCGTCGCGGCGCATCGAATTCTCGGCCAGCTTCAGGACCACAGTTGGGGACGCTGGCTGCTCAGCCAGGCACCTGACTCGGATCAGATTTCTACCGGATTCCGTTACGCGCTCACCCGCATCGGCGGCATCGTGCTCAGCTCGGTCACCCTGCTCGCCGGCCTCGCCATCGTGCTCAGCCTCAGCATCTATCTTGCCTCCGAACCCGAGATCTACTTCCGCGGATTGCGCTGCCTGTTTCCGCAGGAAGGCCGAAAAACTCTCGACGCATGCGCGGCCAGCGCGCGCAAAACCCTGCTCTGGTGGGTCTTGGCCAAGCTGCTTTCGATGACCATCGTCGGCGTCCTCATCGGCATCGGACTCTGGCTCATCGGTGTGCCCCTCGCTGGTCCACTGGCCATCATCGCGGCACTGATGACCTTCATCCCCAACGTCGGCCCGCTCATCTCCGTCCTGCCCGCTGGCCTGCTTGGTCTCGCCATCAGCCCCACCACCGGCCTGCTCACGCTGCTGGTCTTTGCCGTGGTATTTGTGCTCGAGGGCTATCTGGTCACGCCGCTGCTCGAGCGCAACATCGTCCGGCTGCCCCCGGCGCTCACGCTCCTCGTGCAGCTTCTGCTGGCCGCCGTCGCCGGTCCCATCGGCGTCGCCCTGGCCGCGCCTATCGCTGCCGTCGGCATCGCCATTGCCAGCGTCCTGATCGAGAATTGATCGCGACCTGAGCGAGGCATGATCGAGAATTGATCGAGTCCTGATCGAGGCTCGATTTGAGAACTATTCGACGGAGGGCATGGAGAGATTCGGCTGGAAGAAGAGATTCGGGCAGAAGAAGAGATTCGGCTGGAAGAAGAAATTCGGGTGCCCCAGGTCCCCCGGCAACTTCGGGGACCTGGGTTCGGACACCGGTCAAAGCCAGCGCAGCCTGCTCGAAACCACCTGTAACAATAGCCTGCGATCCGATGGGATCGCAGGCTATCGCCCTTCAAAGAAACGCAGCCGACCGGACCTACTCCGGCAGCGTCTTCGTTCCGGTCACTTCGACCGTCCCGCTCACCGTCTGTGCCTGTGTCCCTGGCTGCCCGCCGCCCACGGAGACGGTGTACTGGCCAGCCGGAATCATCGGTTCCCCATCGCTCGACACCATGCTCATGGCGCGCGAATCCAGCTCAAACTGCACCTGCTCCGTTGCCCCTGCCGCAAGATGCACACGCCGGAAGCCGCGCAGCGCCCGCAGCGGCGCGCCAGCAACACCAGGGAAGCTCAGGTAAAGCTCTGCCACTTCATCGCCCGCCAGGCTTCCAGCGTTGGTCACAGCCACCTGCACCAGCACCGGGTCGCCGGCATTCACCGCCGTCTTCGGCAGCGTCAGCCCACCATAGGTAAAGTGCGTGTAGCTCAACCCGTAGCCGAAAGGATAGAGCGGCGTCCCCGTGAAATAGCGATACGTGCGGCCCTTCATCGCATAATCTTCGAATGCGGGAAGCTGGCTCACGCCGGTATAGAACGTAACCGGCAAACGTCCTCCCGGATTGTTCCACCCGGAGAGCGTGTCAGCGACAGCCAGTCCGCCTTCTTCGCCCGGATACCAGGCTTCCAGAATCGCGTTCGCGTGCTCCTGCGCCCAGTTCACCGCCAGCGCGCTGCCGTTTACCAGCACCACCACCAGCGGCTTGCCCGTCGCGGAAAGCGCTTCCAACAAATCCTGCTCCGGCTTCGGCAGGTCAATGCTGGTGCGGTCGCCGCCCACGAAGCCCGGCACATTCACCTTCATCTCTTCGCCTTCAAGCTCGCTCGTAATGCCCACCACCGCCACCACTACGTCCGCGTTCTTTGCCGCGTCGATGGCCTCGGTCTGCGGCGTCATATCCACCTTCGACCACACCAGCCGCGCCCCCGGCTCCGGATTCGCGCCCTGCGCATAGTCCACCGTGAATGGATAACCTTTGCCTTTTTCCAGGTGTACAAGACCCAGTTTGGTCGTCGTCTTGTGCGACTGGTAGTTCATTGAAACTTCCTTGCCGTCGAGCGTCACTCGAGAAAAACCGTTGGCCTCGGTGCCCAGGTTGTAATCGCCCGTCTCGGCAGCCGTCAGCGTTCCCTCCCAGTGCATCGACACCGCGCCAGCCGCCTCGGAAGGCCTGGGCTGCGCGGTCGCATCCACGGTGCTGGCCTTGGCCGTCGCGATCACCTTCGGCTTCATCGTCAACGCGCTCAAATCGAGCGGAAGCGGCTCGGTATACGTCAGCGTTACGCCCGGCTTGCCGCCGCTCGACAGTGCGCTCGCCGGAACCGGCTTCGCATCCTTGCTCAGGAACTGCGTCCCCTCCACATAGTGAATCGTCGCGTTGGCGAACTCCTTCTGCATCCCCTCCAGAATGGAAACCGTGTGGTCGGGAATTCCGTTGTAGTTGCCCAGCAGGAACTTCGTCTGATTCGCCAGCGGACCCACCAGCGCGATCTTGATGTTCTTGTCCTTCAGCGGCAGTGTTCCATCGTTCTTCAACAGCACCATCGACTCATTGGCCAGCTTCAGCGCCAGCGCCTTGTGCGCCGCGCTGTTCAACTCGCCGGCATCGATCTTCGAGTACGGCACCATCGACGGCGGGTCAAACATTCCCAGCTTCATCCGCGCCGTAAACAGCCGCACCAGAGACGTATCGATGTCGGATTCCTTCAGATATCCTTCCTTCACCGCGTCCAGATACGGCTTGTAATCGTGATCGTCCTTGACCTTGGCGAAGAAGTCTGCGCACTCGTTGTCCATCCCGCGCTGCAAACTGATCGCCGAGGCCTGCGCCTGCGTCGGTTTGAAGTGATGACCGTTGAAGATGTCGATCACCGCCCCGCAATCGGAGACCACGTAGCCCTGAAATCCCCACTTGCCCCGCAACTGATCCTGCATCAGGAACTGATTCGCGCAAGCCGGCTCTCCGTTGATGCTGTTGTAAGCGCACATCACCGACCCGGCCTTGCCCTCGACCACCGCCGCGCGGAACGCCGGCAGATACGTATCCATCTCGTCATGTTTGCTCACGTCCACGTTGGCCGTGTGCCGCGTTGGTTCCGGACCGCTGTGTACGTCAAAGTGCTTCGGCGTCGCGATCACACGATAGTAGCGCGGATCGTCGCCCTGCATCCCCGTCACAAACGCAACGCCCATGCGACCGGTCAGGAACGGGTCTTCCCCGTACGTCTCCTGCCCCCGACCCCAGCGCGGGTCGCGGAAGATATTCAGATTCGGCGCCCAGAAATCCAACCCCTCGAAGATGTTGCTGTGGCCGCCGTTGGCCTGCATCGCCTGCGCATTCTTCACCCGCGCTTCCACGCTGATGTCTACGCCCATCCGGTGGACCATCGCCGGATCAAAGGTCGCGCCCAGGCCGATCGGCTCGGGAAACTCCGTCGTCCCATCCACCGCCACGCCGTGCAGCGCCTCGCTCCACCAGTCATAGGAAGGCACCTGCAATCGCGGAATCGCCCGCGCCTGGTTCACAAGCTGGCTGGCTTTTTCCTCGAGCGTCATCCGCTGCACCAGGTCCGCCGCGCGCTGCTCCGCTGGCAGCTTCGGATTCATGTAAGCAGGGCGCTCCGCGTCCTGTCCCCAGCATGCCGTTACCGCCGCAAAACTGGCCAAACCAAGCGCAAACAAGCGCCATCCACGTCGATTCATCGCATCCCCCGATCGGTCGTCGAATCTGCTCTGCCGGAAAAGATTCCACCCCCGGAATTCATGCCGACGCCGCGACTGCCAATGTACTGTCCCACGGTTCCGCTGTCAAGCGGCCCCGCTCCCGACCGCATGATTCCTGCATCGATTTACTTGAGGCCATCCTGCACTCGACCATGCACGCCGGACCGACTTCGCTCGGCATCAACAACGGCTAAGTCACGCGGGTCAGGCGGGTCAGCCGGTCACCTGAGATCGGCTTCAACTGCCAAACGGAAAGGCCTTCGATGGCGCTCGTTTTACCGGTCCACGTGAGATGCAACGGCTTCGCCCGCGCGCCCTCCGGATAGCAGCGCAACGTGCAAGCCACCTGCCGATTCACAAAAACCTCCGTCGCAGACCCATCCACGCAGACATGAATCTCCAGCGCCTCAGCGGGACCAATCCGTATCCCATACTCCGCTCCGTTGACCGCAATCGCTTCCGGTCGAGCCGGATCATAAGCCACCCGGAGCCACGCAGCCTGCCCAGCGACGCCAGATTCGAGCGCCAGTTCAAATGCCGACAACCCGCCCCCCGCCACGCACAGAATCTCGCCGCAATAGCCCTCGATCCGCATCGCGGCTATCTGCTGCAACCGACTCGCTTCATCTCCCGTCCTGTCACCCCCAGTCCTGGTCAGCTTCTGTTCCCGCCCGCGCAGCGCCATCGCTTCTTCAGCCACAGACACCCTTACGCGCCCCTCACCATCCAATCGCATCACCCGCGGCAACGACATCAGCCCCGCCCATCCCGCCGCCTTGTACTCGGCCAGCGGACGCGTCTCCGGAATCCATCCCCACAGAATGCGATTCCCTGCCTGGTCCAACTGCGTCTTCGGCGCATAAAACGAGCCATAATCCAACGTCCCCGCCTGCTCTGGAACGAAACGCATCGTCGCCCGATCCAACCGCCCGCTTAGCCAGTACGCCTTCCCCGCTGTCGAATAAATCAGCACATGACGCGCCGCATCTCCCGAGCCAAGCTCAAAGAAATCCGGACACTCCCACACCTCTTTCGGGTCCGCATGATCCGTCGCCACGGCGATACTTCCCTCGCGACCGGCAAGAATATGCAGAAACTCCCAGCCAGCCAGATCCCGCGACCGATACAACAGTACCGCGCCGCCTTTGCCCGCAATGCCAGATCCGATTGCCATGTACCACCAATCGCCCTCCCGCCACGGCGCCGGATCGCGAAAACCGTTCACCGCCATCCCCTCCGGCGGCGCGGCCAGCACAGGTTTTACAACCTTCGTCCACGTGCCCAGATCGCTGGCCGACGCCACGGCCATACACTGCGTCTCCAGCAGGCTTTCAGCGCCGTTCCGGATCGTTGCCTGGTCTTCCGGCGCCGCGCGAACGCCCGTGTACAGCATCACGACGCGACCATCCTTCACCACCGCGGTCCCGGTAAAACACCCATCCGCGTCCGGCCCGCCCGGCGTCGGTGCCAGCGCCACGGGAAGCTGCTTCCAATG
>JAJZFR010000168.1 GCA_021805265.1 Acidobacteriota bacterium
CGCGGGCAGGAGTCTCCAGCTAATCGGGTCGTGCAGCGCCTGAGATGGGTTGCCGGCAGCCACTTTCTGCTGTCTTTCCTCGTACAGCAGCGAGATCATTTTTTTCGGCGCGGTCCAGGCATCTGCTTGTGACCAGAGACCCTGGAAGTTATCGGGAGCTACGCCAGCGACGCGGAAGGAGTGTCCGTTGAGAGTTACCTGCCTGCCCAGCGCATGGCTAACACTGCGGAAGAGTTGCCGGGATAGTTTCGCGGAGAGGATAACTTCGTCCTCGCCGCTGCCCTCGTCCCATGCCAGGGAATCGATGGGAGTAAGTCGCGATCCTTCGGTCAGTGCGGGAAAGAAGCTGGCCGAAACGGCGGAAAGTTGAATTTTTCGGGAGTTGCCAGCGTAGCCCAGGCTGGCCTGAACCGGTTCGGAGTAAGCTGCGGAAACTGCGCCGGGAAGATGGGTTGTCTGTTCCAGGTGTTCATAGACGCTCCAGGCCAGCGGGCCGGAGCCTCCGTCGGCGCGCGCCTCGGCGAGCGTGACGAAGCTGCTGTTGGCGCTGCCACGGAAGCGTGGCGAGTTCAGAGCGGTAAACACGGTGAAGGCAAGCGTCGAGCCAGCGAACCCGGCTACGAGGATCAGTCCGGAGAGCGCCGACAGGACAGGATTGCGCTTGAGGCTGCGTCGGATTTCGCGAAGGATCAAGGTCATTGGCCAGCTCCGATGGCGGCGATCATTTCTTGACGTCCACGGCCAGTTGCAACACGTCCACCTTGAGCGCTGCACCTTTTCCCGCGATCTCTTTTATCGCAGTATCCTGTGGACCGCAGGAGATATGAAAAGGTGAGCGGGTGAGCGCGAAAACGAGATAGTGATGATCGGACTCGATGGTGGCCTTTGCCCTGGCGAACTCGGGAACCTCCTCGAAGACTTCATCTCGCTGAAAGAGTCCATCGACCTTGCCCAGACCATGAGCGGATTTGGGAAAATTATCCAGGAACGTCGCGTCTTCCGTGGCATCTTTGCCGTAGAAGATCAGGTTGCCGGAGGGGTCATAGACCATCATGCTGGGAATCTGGGTGTTGATGCGCTGAAGGCCCTGACCAGGAACTTTCTTCTTCTTGTAAATCGGAAAAATGTAATTATTGAACTCCGTGAGCGACATGGTGGACGTGAGGTAGATTGCACTTCCCTGGGTACGGTTTGGCTGTGCAAAAGAAATTGTCGCAGCAAATATGAGTAGTGTTTTCAGGACAATTTTGCGGCTCATGATTCTCCATTTTCCGAAATTGCAGGTTGAACTCTCTCGCAGACCCGTTCGCAAAGCGCGAGTTCATTGTGGGCTGTTTCCTGCTGAGGGTCTCATGTAACTTCATGTCATCGGATGTCATCTCATGTCATTTCATCTCAAGGGATACCTGCAAAACATCGATCCTGGTCGTGCGGGAGTTGGCTGCGGTGGATTTTTCACCGAGTTGCCTGACCGCGTTGTCTTGCTGTGCCTCCTGAATGAAGCTGGGAAAGTTGGTGAGAGCAAAGACCAGATAGTGATGCGCCTGCTCGATTCTTTGCCTCGCCGAGGAAAAGTCCGGGATCGCGTCGAAGACCTCGTCCCGCTCCAGTAACCCGTCCACTTTTTGGAGTCCTTTCGCCGATTGCGGCAGATGCCCGAGAAAAACTGCGTTCTGGTTTGGGTCGAATCCCGCATACACAAGCACTCCGGATGGATCATAGACATACACCGCCGGAATATGTACGTTGATTCGCGAAGAGGCCGCCTGGATTTTTCGCTGATGGTAGATTGCTCCGAGATGGTTGTCGAAGGCACTGTTCTTCATCCTTGTTGTGAGGTACGTCGATGGTGTCATGGTCTGACCATAAGTCAACGTAAATCCGACCAGTAGAAATCCCAGCAGAATAGCTGTGGCAGCTCTTTGCATCATGATCTCGATGCCTCCTGAAAAAAGGTCAATACGCGCAATGCTGAGGGAGCCGCCGATTTGAACAAAATTGTATTCTTGCTCATCGCGCAGCTCACTCAGTTATCCGGCGTCCAACTGTTAGCAGTAAGTAATGGTGCACACCATGTACGAGTAGTCAGTCGTCCAAACGCATGTGGCGCAGAATCTAGGAGCAACGGCCTCAGCAACTGGAGCCGATGCACTCGAAATGGCCAGCAGTAGGCCAGCAGCCGCGAGGGTGAGGCGCGAGAAACGTTTGCTTTTCATGGGTTTTCTCCTTTGGGGTTAAGGATTTGAGTGAGACCAAAGTGCCGGCGCCATCGCCTGGTCTCCTGGCAACGCGCTGTGCGCGCTGCTATTGCGGTTCCAGCACCAGAGTTTGAACTTGAACATGGTGTAACTCCAGGCGATGTTGCGCCTTGGCGAGGATTCCAGCCTCGACATCGCATGCTTCACAGGAGTCCAGCTTGAGTGAGAGAAACGTGTATCCCGGTGCAGCGGACCTTTCCCTGGCCAGCACGGGAAATTTCCGATAAACCTCGTCGAGATTGTCCGCACCCCGGATCGGACGCAAATGCCGGATGGACCGTGGAAAATGCTCGACGATCCGTTCAATCTCAGGCTGCGAAGATGCATGGCAGACAAGCTCTCCCTGCGGGGAATGGACGTTCAGGACGGGAAAGGTAAGCGTGACTCCGTTCCCCTGGCTGGCTGGCCTAGTCAACGATGCCGCAGGCGCGGAGGATTCGAATCGTATGCCGCCCGGAGATACATAATGGGAAATTCTGACTGCCGCAGGCTTGACCCCGAAGGGCGCATAAATGCCTGGCGCATGGAAGGTCTGCGCGGCAAGCAGGCAACGGCACACAGACACGAAAGCTGCTGGGATAAGACGCTTCTTCCTGCATGACTCCCGGCTTCGAAGCTTCTGGACAGGTGGCCCCGAGAATGATGAGTTATGAGCAAGGGGAAGTGAGACAGAAATCCATCCCAGAGTGCGATAACTCTCGATGGCTGTCAAGCGAATAACGGTAGCTTCGGATTTTTTTCATCGAATACTTCGGCGGGAGCCTGGAGCGCAAGAGTCAGCATCCCAGGCCAGTCCTGAGATGGCAACGCGAAAGTCATTGAGTTTTCACGGACCCTGCGGACTTGTCGGATGCGCTGAAAGGGTAATTGGCGGAGGGAGAGGGATTCGAACCCCCGGTGCCATTTCTGGCACAACGGTTTTCAAGACCGCCGGTATCAACCGCTCACCCATCCCTCCGCGGGCGGGATGGGTACATTGTAACGCGAGATGCGATGATAGCGGCGGGGGTGTGGAGGGACGGATGCGTTTGGATAAATGGCTTTGGGCGGCGCGGTTCTTCAAGACGCGTGCGCTGGCGGTGAAGAGTTGCGAGCTGGGGCGCGTGGAGGCTGGCGGACAGGCGTTGAAGGCGGCGCGGGAGGTGAAGGTTGGCGACCTGCTGCGGATACGGACCGAGGGGGGCGAGTTCGAGATCGAGGTGGCTGGATTGAGCGAGATGCGCGGGCCGGCAACGGTGGCGGCGGGTCTATATCAGGAGACGGAAGCGAGCCGCGCGCGGCGTGCGCTGGAGGCCGAGCGGCGAAGGCTGGAGCCGCAGTTTGTGCCCGTCGAAGGGGGACGGCCGACCAAGCGCGACCGTCGCCAGATGAGTCGTTTGCGGGAGCGGTGACTTGCTGACTCTATAACTTGCTGACTCTATAACTCGTTGACTCGCTGACTCCATGTCTCCCTGATTCCTGGTTCCATGACTCCTTGATTCCTTGATTCGCTGGCGAGCGTCAGCGAGTCTTCTGGGCAGCGGGGAGCAGGCCCTGCTCTACGAGTAGCGGCGGATGGCGGTGGTGTGTGATCTGTTCGTAGGCGAAGGCCCAGCCGAGGAGGTCGCCGTCGCGCCAGGGTCGGGCGGAGATTTCGAGGCCAAAGGGCAGTCCGGATGGGTAGAAGCCACCGGGGACGACAATGGCCGGGACGCCGAGGATGTTGACCCAACTGGTGTCGCTGTGCGGGCCTTCGCTGATGGTGCCGGAGATGCCGACGGTTCTGGCTCCGTCCTGGGGCATGGTTTCGTCGGGCGGAGGCATCTGTGTGGCGGGGTAGACGTAGCCATCGAGATGCATGCGGTCGAGGGTTTCGAGATAGATGTCGAGAGCGGCCTGGCGCGGGCCGAAGTAGTTGGCGCTGGCGGCGGGGTCGGATTCGATGAGTCGCTGCTGCTGGGGCGGCTCTGCCTTGCGCTGGAGGGTGGGGTTGGTGATGGTGTTGGGGAGTGGCTGGCCGGTGACGCGGAGGTAATCGGCGGCGGAGTGATACTGGGATGGCCCGAAGTTATGGAGGAAGTTATCGGTACCTTCCTGGACGTAGGGCATGGTTCCAGCGCGGCTGACGATGGGCGCAAAGGATGGCGGGAGGATGGAGTCATCGAAGACGATGGTGGCTCCGGCGGCGCGGAGGCCATCGAGGGCGGCGAGGAATGCGGCTCGCGTGGAGGGTCTGAGCGGGAGTTCGGCGTCCTTTTCCTCGGCCTGGGCAACGGCCTCGGGGACGGCGGCGGGAACGCCCTGGAAGGGAATGCCGGAGCCTTGGAGGATAAATGCTGGAACGCCGAAGCGCTTGCCTTGGAGCGCGCCGGGGTTGAGGTATTGGGTGTAGGGGCCGGGCTGCGCGAGTCTGGGCGCGTCGGCGGTGCGCGGGTCGAGTGGGTCAGGCGCGGGGCTGGTGCCGGCCATGACGGTGAGCGCGATGGCGGCGTCGGTAACGGTGCGGGCGATGGGTCCGGTGTTGTCGAGGAGCCAGTCGAGCGGGGCGATGCCGGCGATGCTGACCAGGCCGCGCGTCGGGAAGACGCCAACGACTGCGCTGGTGGCCGAGGGCATGCGGATGGAGTTGCCGGTGTCGGTGCCGTTGCCGAGCAGCGCGTAGTTGCTGGTGACGGCGGTGACGGTTCCTCCGGAAGAGCCGCCGGGGCTGAAGCGGACATCGTAGGCGTTGCCGGTGCGGCCGTAGGCGGTGCTGCGGTTGGTGTCACTGGCGGCAAAGTCGGGCATGTTGGTCTGGCCGAGGAGGACAGCACCGGAAGCGCGGAGTCGGGCGACGATGGTGGCATCGCGCGGGGCGACGAGTTCATGGCCGGGAATCATGTATCCGCGCCAGCCGTCGGTGGTGATGAGGCCCTGAACGCTGGTGTTTGCCTTGGTGACGATGGGCACTCCCCAGAGCAGGCCGCGCGCGGGCCAGTCGGGGAGATGGCCGGAGGCAAGCTGGGCGTCAAGCGCTCGGGCGCGGGCGAGCGCATGGTCGCGGTCAATGGTCTGGACGGCGCGATAGACGGGGTTGTAGTGATCGATGCGGTCAAGATACCAGCCGACGACCTGGGTGACGGTGACCGAGTGAGAGGAGTAGAGGCTTTCGAGCTGGGGAACGGTGATCTCGAAGAGCTGGGCGTCGAGAGTGGAGAGGGTGGTTTGTGGCGTGGTGGTCGGCGCGTGTTGCTGCGCCTTGGCGTTTGGGCAGGCCAGGGTGCAGGCAGCGGTGAGAGCCAGAACGAGGATTGGAGGGAAGATCAGGCCGCGAACAGTGGGAGGGTTTTGCATGGGTTATTTTCGCCCGAACTGGGGCAGGAGTGGAAGGGAAATATATGTGGAAGTGAATGTGGGGTAGAGCCGAGTGCAATGGGGTGTGTTGTTCACGGATCGATATGGGAAGCCGATTGAAAATTAGATTAAATTCGGGAAAAATGGGGAGATATTCTACGGTTTTTCATACTTTCTTGGGACGAGGTTAGACGTTCCAGCCAATGCTTTCGATGTATGTGAATGATATTAGATGGTTTATATGTTTTGTGCGGGCGCGCTGAGAATGGCACGTGAATTGCTATATCTGTTGCAATATGGATCATCGCAATCCGCGATAGAGTTGAAACGCAGAGTTGAAACCTGGAGTTTCCCGATGCCACAGGTGGTAGCTCTCCGTTGTACGTGGCCCTCTAGTGATTGAAGCGATTCTCACCCTGAAGGAGAAAAAATGAGTACGATTTTGTCCGGTTCGATTGGCATGGCGCGAATGTCATGCAGGTTCAGGCTAGCATTGCGGAGCCTGTGTGCGAGCACTCGCCCCTCGTTGCTGGCGGCACTGCTGCTAATCACAGGCACATCTGTGCTGCACAGTACGGCATCGTACGGCCAGTCGAGCACGGCTGCCGGCTCGATCTCCGGCACGATTGTGGATAGCAAGGGCGCGGTCGTCCCCGGCGCTGCGATCACGGTCACGAACACTCAGACGGGTGCTACGCGAAGTGTTGTATCGGACGGATCGGGTTACTGGACGGGTGGATCGCTGGCTCCTGGCAACTACAAAGTTACAGTTGCGTCGCCAGGATTTTCGACCGCTGCGGAGACGCTGGTGGTCCAGATTGGCAACGTGACCAATGGCAACATCAAGCTGGCGGTTGGCGCGGCCACCACGGAAGTGGATGTAACGGCGGACGCGACGATCGTGAATACGACGCAGTCCACGGTGGGCGGCGTTTTGACGACGCAGCAGATTGACACGTTGCCGATCAGCGGTCGCAACTTTCTGGATCTGGCGCAGTTGGAGCCGGGTGTCCAGTTGCAGAGTGGAGAGACGTTTGATCCGACCAAGGCGGGCTACTCGTCAATCTCGATCAACGGCGTGAATGGGCGTACGGCGCGAATTCTGTTGGATGGCCAGGACATCTCGGACGAGACCGTGGGTACGACGACGATGAACGTGAGCCAGGGTTCGATTCAGGAGTTTGAGATTTCGCGGTCTTCTCTTGATTTGTCGAATGAGTTGACCAGTTCCGGTTCGGTGACGGTGAGTACGCGCAGCGGTACCAACCAAGTTCATGGACAGGCCTTTGGACTGTTCCGCGATCAGCGCGCGGGCGCAGCTGCGGATCCGGGCGGTAACAACTATCCGTTTCAGCGGAACCAGTTTGGCGGACGTTTAGGTGGCCCGCTTCTCCGCGACAAGCTGTTTGCGTTTGGCAGCGCCGAGCGCATCAAGCAGGATTCGTTTAACTCGGTTCAGGTGCCAGCGCCATTTACTCAGTACAACGGTGGCTACACGTCGCCGTTCCGGGACAGTTATGACACGGGCCGCGTGGACTATAACGCGCCGAAGGGGATTCATCTCTTCTTCCGCGGTTCCTATGAAGACAACCTGGATGACTCGACCTTTGGCTATGGTTACTCTCGCTATGGCAACCGCGACAACACGTATGCCTTGGCAGGAGGTGCGGATCTGGTAACTGGCCGGTTCATACACTCGCTTCGCTGGAGCTACCTGAAGTTTCATAACATGATTGGCGATCAGACGGGTTCGGGAGTGCCAAACCTGGCTCCTGGCGTCGAGTTGTTCAACAACGGTTTAATTACGGGACCGAACCTGCTGGCACCGCAGCAGACCTATCAATCGGACAAGCAGTTCCGCTACGACTCCGGTTTCAGCGTGAAGACCCACCAGATACAGTATGGCGTGAGCCTGAACCGAATCCTGGGCGGCGGTTTTGCCAGCTTCTTCGGCCTGGCACCAGAGGATCAGGCGGACTTCCAGGCTGGCCCGGTGGGCGGACCAAGCATGGCGAGCAATCCGACCGATTACTCCAGTTCTTTTGTAGTTCTGGGTAACGGCGAAGGCTACAATACGGAGATTCCAAGCTTCAATAATCCGGCTGGCGGCCAGGGCGACTGGCGTTTGGGTGTTTACGCAGGCGACACCTGGAAGGTTACCTCCAGGCTTACTGTGAACTACGGCGTACGCTATTCGCGGGATACGGGACGCAGCGATTCGGATCTGGCCTCGATACCCTGCTCTGACGCAGTGAAGGTCTGGGGCACCAACTCGCCTTGCTCGACCGGAAACCTGCTGGACTCAATTGTGACAGCCTCGGGACAAAGCCTTGGGCTTGGTGCGCGAGTTCGCCAGCCCAACACCGATTTTGGTCCGAAGGTTGGCTTCGCCTACGATTTGAAGGGCGACGGCAAGACGGTAATTCGCGGTGGTCTTGGCATCTACTACGAAAACAATATTTTCAACAATGTTTTGTTTGACCGCCCTGCGCGACTGGCTACCGGACTGTTTTTTGGGACCGGCTTTCTGAACCGCGGTCAGGCCAGCTTCACTCTGCCGAACGGAACTACGATCACCAGTATCAATGGCGTTTCCATTGCTTCGTTGACGACGGACGCGATTGCGGTCGCTGCGCCGAACATTGCCGCCTTACAGCAGTTGTTTCAGACAACGACCAAGGCGGATGGGCCAGCGGCGAACAGCAATTATGTAGCCAACAGCCTGTTTGAGAATCCCGGTGTGAACGGTTACTCGATGTACGCTCCGAACTTCCGGACGGGTCGCTCGATACAGATCAACATTGGTGTGCAACGCCAGGTGTGGAAGAACTCGGTGTTCTCAGCGGACTATGTACGCAACGTGGGCGAGCACTTTCAGCAGGCGATCGACACCAACCATGTAGGAGACGCGACCACCCTGAATACGGCAGCGGCGCAGAATGCGATAGCCACGACAACCGCAGCGATGGGCTGCACCGGTGGCTACTCTACGACCGCGATTAACTGCGCGATTGCTGCGGGGGCCAATATTGCCTCGTTTGCGGCCAACGGACTGGATTCGGGCAACGGGCCGTATTTGAACTCATCCCCTGCTGCCGCCTTCGGTTTTACGCCAGCGACGGGTGCTGCGTTCCCAGGCATCAACCCGCTGTTTGGGCACATGTCGATCAACTATCCGATGGGGCGTTCGCTATACAACGGCTTGCAGACCAACCTGAGGCAGAATAGCCGGGTTCCGCTGCCAGGAGTGAGGAGCTCGAGCTTTGAGATTTCCTATACCCTGTCGCGGTTTATCTCGACGGGCGGCGTGGACCAGAACTTTACGCCCGTCTCGGTGGACAACAACAACCCCCTGGCCTACGCTGGACCGGGTGGCATCGACCGCAAGGATCAGCTTTCCTACGGAGGTACGTTTGACTGGCGCGGAGGCATCGAGACGAGCTTCATCGGCCACTACTATTCGGCGCTTCCGACAACGTTGACGCTGGATACAAACGGCGCGGGACCTGGCGAAATTTTCAGTTCGGACGTGACCGGTGATGGTACGATCGGCGACATTCTGCCTGGCTATAAATCCGGCGCATTCATGCGCTCGGTGAAGCCGAAGGATCTGCCAGCGGTGATTGCAAACTGGAATACAACAGGTGCCGGCAAACTGACACCTGCCGGTCAGGCGCTGGTCAGTGCGGGACTCTTCACTTCGGCGCAGTTGGTGGCAGCGGGTGGTGTAACGCGGACGATTGCAGCGCCTCCGGCTGGCAATGCGGGGAACGGTAACCTGCGCACCTTTGACTTCACTTTGGCGCGTCCGACGAATATCAAGTGGCTTGGACCTTCCGGTTCGATTGAGCCGAGCATCGGTTTCTTCAACCTGTTCAACACGTCGAACTTCGGCAATCTGGCAGGAAACCTGACGCTCGCGCAGCAGGACGGCACAGCGAACGGTACGGATACATCGCTGACCAGCCGCGGGGCGCTGCGAACGGGTAACGGATCGGGTGTGTTCAGCTTTGGAGCGGCACGTATTCTCGAATACGGTATGAAGATCAACTTCTAACTCTCAGCAAGAGAGACAACCGCAAGGCGTTCGGGGAGACCCGGACGCCTTGCTCTTTGTGCGCAGCCATTCAGGGTGCAGCCATTCCGCAATAAAAAGCCATCGGGCGGAGCTTGGGAAAAGCTCCGCCCGATGGCTTGTTTGAGACAGGGTTGAAGGGTTAAACGGTGGGCTTGGGCGCTTTTTTCGCAGCCGGCTTTTT